>CAZUNK010000125.1:0-2787 GCA_964622285.1 uncultured Spirochaetia bacterium | reverse complement strand
GATGTTAAAACAGTTCTCGCAGAACACCTGCAGTAAGGACAAGCGTCTTGTAATCAGATTTTTTGTATCTCCTATAGAACTCCTGCCGGATGGTAAAGGAGGAGTTAAAGGCATTAAACTTGCAAAAAACGAACTGATCAGCTCTGACGATGGTTCGTTAAAAGCACGATCCACCGGTGAGCATGAGATACTGGAGGTAGGTACCGTGTTTCGTTCCATAGGATACTACGGCACTCCTCTTGCGGGCGTGCCTTTTGATGAATACCGCGGCATTATACCCAACAGCAATGGCAGGGTAGTTGATACGGAAGGAAACAGTGTTCTGGGACTGTATACGGCAGGGTGGATAAAACGGGGTCCCACGGGGGTTATAGGAACAAATAAAATGGACTCGTCAGAAACTGTTTCGGCAATGATTGAGGATATCCGAAGCAATAACACCCTCTTGCCTGAGCTTGCCAGTTCAGGGGATGTGGAAAAACTGCTTGAGGAAAGCAAGGGAAGGGATTTGGGTTATATTGACTACGGAGACTGGCTTAAAATAGACAAGGACGAACTGAGCAGGGGAGAAAAAAGAGGAAAGCCCAGAGATAAGTTCACCACCGTTGAGGACATCAGAAAACTTTTAAAGCAAAACCCACAAGAGTAGGTTTCATGCTGCCTTACAGCGTGAACAGCAGGGGGGCGTTTCCTGATGCCTTGCTATCAAGAAAGACTACTTTTTCTTCCTTTTTGATATAGGGGTGTATCTCCTCACTTTATAGCCCATGTAAACCTGACGCGGCCTTGCGATCCTTGTTTCCGGATCTTCTAACATTTCCTTCCACTGTGCAAGCCAGCCGGGAGCTCTTCCAATTGCAAAGAGCACGGTGAACATGCTCGTTGGCAGCCCCATGCTTTGATATATCAGACCTGAGTAGAAATCCACGTTCGGATATAAACGACGTTTTACGAAATAATCGTCTTCAAGGGCTATTCTTTCAAGTTCAAGAGCAATGTCAAGAAGGGGGTTTTTGCCCGTTACTTTAAAGACGTCATGTGCTGCGTCTTTTATTATTTTGGCTCTGGGGTCGTATGCTTTATAAACCCTGTGACCAAAGCCCATAAGTCTGAACTCACCCCGTTTTGCCCTTTCAATGTAATCGGGGATGTTCTTTTTGGATCCTATCTCACGAAGCATCTGAAGAACGGCTTCGTTCGCCCCGCCGTGAAGCGGACCGTAAAGCGCCCCTATGGCTGATGCCGTTGCGGTATAAGGATCAGGCTGCGAACTTCCCACGCTCCTCATGGCACTGGCACTGCAGTTTTGCTCATGGTCGGCGTGAAGTATGAACAGAACGTCAATGGCCTTCTCAATTGCCTTGTTTGGCTTATATTTCAATTCAGCCATCTTGAACATCATGTTCAGGAAATTTCCCGTGTAACTAAGGTCGTTATCAGGGTATATGTAGGGAAGTCCCATGATGTGCCTGTAGGAAAATGCTGCGATAGTCGGCATTTTTGCTATCAGACGTTTTATCTGAAGTTCGTTGTTCTCGTTGTCAAATATATCTTTGGCTTCAGGATAAAAAGTTGACAGTGCGGCAACGGTGCCCATAAGCATTCCCATTGGATGTGCGTCATATCTGAATCCGTCCACCAGCTTTTTAATGTTCTCATGAATGTAAGTGTGATGGGTTATATCATGCTCAAAGTCCCTGAGCTGCTTCTGATTGGGCAGTTCTCCATTAAGCAGCAGATATGAAACTTCAAGGAAAGAACTTTTTTTAGCAAGTTCTTCAATCGGGTACCCTCTGTAGCGCAGGATGCCTTTCTCGCCGTCAATGAAAGTAACCTTGCTTTTACAGGATGCAGTGTTGCCAAAAGCAGGGTCATAGCTCATCATTCCGAAATCAGTGTCTTTCAGTTTGATCTGCCTGAGGTCGGTTGCTCTTATAGTGTCGTTCTCAATTGGAACTTCATAAACCTTGCCCGTTCTGTTGTCGGTTATTGATAGTGTGTTCTTCTTTGCCATGTAAGGCCCTCCTTAAAAAACATATATGAATTAGCAGCGCTAAGACTTAGTTATTTTTGAATTAAATGTAAATCTATATCAGATTTTATGGAATATTGCAATAATCATTTGATAATGACCTGCAACAATCCCCGTTTATTTCCTCTGCTGAGCGTTTTTGAACTCCTTGCCCAAACATCCCTGTTTCTAATTATATACCTGATTGCTGTTGAAAATCAATACTGGAAAAAACTCAAAGTTCAGTGGTTTTTCTGTCTGTTATAATTGCTCTTTCCTGCCGGGACAAATCCGTTTGACAATCCCCGCCTTAAGGGAAAGCTGGTAAAATGGATATCAACCACAAAGCAGTTATTATTGATGAAGGCGGCTTTTCCGCCAGTCTGTAAAAATAAGTTCATCGCTACTTATGAAGGATTATCTGATAAAAAGGTTTTTTCTGCTGATTCCAACGATCCTTGGAATAACGCTCATAACGTTCTTTATCATTCAGCTTGCCCCGGGCAATCCGATACAGCAGAAGCTGGGAATTGATGAAAGCATAAAAGCTGAGTCCATTACAAAGGACATAATAGAACAGACGAAAAAACTTTATGGACTGGATAAGCCGATACATGAAAGGTACGTCATATGGCTGAAGCAGATCGTAACGCTGGACTTTGGGAATTCGTACAAGGACCACAGGCCGGTCATTGATAAGATCGCAGAACGGCTTCCCGTTACGCTTGCGTTAAATTTTATCTCAATTTTCCTTATATACGTTATATCAATACCAG
>CAZUNK010000124.1:0-6754 GCA_964622285.1 uncultured Spirochaetia bacterium | reverse complement strand
ATATAATTCCCTTTTTTATAATTCAAAGAAGAGACCAATCGTTAGAATAGAGTTGGTTTTTAGACGTATTCAAGCCAAGATGAATACTTTTCACTCCTTCCTTTTACAACGTCAAAGAATATTTTCTGAAGGTTTTTCGTTATTTTTCCGGGCTTACCTGAGCCGATTACCCGAAAGTCAACCTCTCTTATAGGGGTTATTTCTGCCGCGGTGCCGGTTAGAAATACCTCATCAGATATGTAAAGTTCGTCTCTTGTAAATCTTTCTTCAACAACGCTGTAATTCTCATCCTTTGCGATCTTCATAATGCAGTTTCTTGTAAGTCCTTCTAAGATTGAGGTTAGGGGAGGGGTTTTTATTATACCTTTCCTTATTATGAAAATGTTCTCTCCGCTGCCCTCAGCTATATAACCCTCGTTGTCAAGCAGCAGTCCTTCATCAAAACCCAGCCTTATTGCTTCTACTTTTGCAAAAATTGAATTAACGTAGTTTCCAGAGATCTTTGCTTTGGTCATGAAGGAGTTGACGCCCATTCTGGTGAAGGAGGATACTTTGGTCCTTATGCCCTTGTTTACGCCGTCCTCTCCAAGATAGGTTCCCCATGCCCAAGCCGCGATCGCAAGTCTGATAGGATTGTCCTTTGGATGAACTCCGAAACTTCCACTACCTATAAATACTATTGGTCTTATGTACGCCTCGTTGAGCTTGTTTTTGTTTAACAGGTCTTTGATCGCACTCTTAACTTCTTCTTTGGTAAAGGGTACTTCCATTCCGGCAATGTGACAGGAATTGTAAAGACGGTCAATGTGCTCATCCATCAAAAAAATAGCAGTTTTTCCATTTTCACATCTGTAAGCTCTAAGTCCTTCAAATACACCTAATCCATAGTGCAGGGTATGTGTAAGTACGTGAACATTCGCCTCTGCCCAAGGAATGAATTTACCATCCAGCCATATTAATTCGGGGTAATCCGACATCACATCTCCAAGTTGAGTTCAGATTTTTCAGAAAAGGAAATAGTCAATCATTTAGAAAAAATGTCAAGTTAAGAGATCGTGCAGCTAAAAAGGCAGGCAGGAAGAGCATTATTAAAAATCAATCTGGGATGCTTGAACGTTACTACAGTCAACGCCGCTGCAAGTTCCTTCAATTTCCAGTTCTTCTCCTTCCGTAATATCTTCGCAGTCAGTACCTTCGTCATCTCGGTCAACGTTGGTTGAGGAATCTATAAGCACGAGAACCTCAGTGTCACTATCCTCTATTTCCACCCTAATGGAACCTTTGTTGTTACTACAGTTGTTGTCTATAATATCTCCTGAGAAGTCAATAAAAATATCCTCAAGAATATCTACAAATCCATCCTCAATTTCTATTTCTCCAAGGTTAAGTTCAGCACCTGGAAAAATGTCAATCTCTCGCCGTCCAATAACACTGTTTTCATCATTGGCGTCCTGAAACTGTATTTCCTCATTATCTCCATTATCTCCTGATATGTTTCCTCTTATGTCAAAGATCCCGTTTTCCCCTGTGGTCTGGGTTGAGTTTTTTATAACTACCCTAATCCTGTCTACATCGTCATTGTCTTCCCTGGAATAAACTCTCACAATCTCCCCTCTGACGCGGGTGGTTTCGTTGTCGTTATCTGTTCCATTATCATCGTCATTACCGAAGTCAATGTCACATCCGCCTATGGCAAAGAACGCTATCAGGGCAAGATATATAAATCGTTTATATACTGTCATGCTGTTTTTCATAACATGTTTTTTGTGCTTCCTTGTACTCTACAGATCTACTGCCAGCGGGAGTTTATAACAAAATTCAGCCGGCTTGTACAGAGCACTTTTATATTATATCATATTCTGCCACATGCGGTAAAACCAGCGCTTTACACTCTTAAATATCTGATTTAAATGTTTGTTCCTTCAGGAAATTTATGAAAAATCGGCCTTTGAACGTATTGTTTATCAACCATTCTGTAAGGGATGGGGGTCCTGGCAGAAGTCTTTTCTATATTCTTAAATATCTGAACAGAGAAAGGGTAAATCCATTTATTTTGATACCCAAGGATGATATTTTTTCCGAAAACCTAAAACGGGAAGGCAAATATCAGAACGTTATTATAGAAAGCAGGTTTCCAGAGAACATATTTCGTTCAAGGCTGGGTCTGGACATCTTTACGGGTAAAAGTGACAGCCCTGGCCTTATAACTAAAATAAAAAAGTTTGTCTGCGCCGTAATAAATATTTTTGAACTTGTCCTGCTTGTTTTTACATCCGCAAAGCACATAAGACCAAACGAGATCAGTGTCATACATTGCAACGGTACAGTTGCGAAGGTAGTAGGGTTTTTTATCGGCAGGTACAACAACGTGCCGGTTGTGTGGCACGTAAGAAATATTCAGCAGACATTTATACTAAAGAAAATAATAGGTATTCTTGCAAGACTTGACCCCGTAAAGAGAATAATCTGCGTTTCAAATGCAACCGCGCTGCAGTTTGATAAAGTTAAAGACAAAGTGCACGTGGTTTACAACGGCATAGACCCGGATGATTACAGCTCCGCTGAAACAAAGGGGCGGGTAAGAAGAGAGCTTGGCATAGACGCCCATACGGTCGTTATTGGAAGCACGGGCAGGCTTGTTCCCAGAAAAGGCTACGAAAACCTTATTAACGCGGCGAAGCAGGTTAAAGACATGGTTCAGGGTACAGATTATAAGTTTGTGGTGGTTGGAGATACTCCTCATTTCTTTCAGTATGACCATCTGAAATATCTGAAAAAAAGGGTGGAAGAAAGTGGTCTGAAAGACCGGTTTATATTTACCGGGTACAGGGACGATGTAAGGCCGTACCTGAATGATTTTGATCTCTTTGTCATACCGTCCAACTATCCTGATCCATTTCCGCGGGCGGTAATTGAAGCAATGAGCTGCGGGCTTCCGGTGGTTGGTTTTGAGATCGGCGGCATTGCTGAATCCGTGGAAAAAGGAGTCACCGGCTACCTTAGCAATAAAGGCGACATCTCTGACATGGCCAGAAACATTGCCGCTCTTATAGCTGATGGAGATCTAAGACGTAAGATGGGAGAAAACTCGCTAAAGAGAGTTGCAGGGATGTGCAATGCTTCTGATAGAACTCAGGACATAGAGAACATTATACTTAGCGTCGGCTGAATTTGTTTTTATCGTCTTCCCGAGTTCTTATTATCAATCTTACGGGAGAACCTTCAAAGTCAAAGTTAGTTCTAATCTGGTTTTCTATGAACTTTCTGTAGTTGTCCGGTATTCCTTTACGGGCGTTTGTGAACAGAATGAAGGTGGGCGGCTTGGATTGAAGCTGCGACATGTAATAGAGTTTGAGCTGATTGCCTTTGTACGTCCTTGGGGGATATTTAGTTTTAATTTCATCAAGAAACCTGTTCAGTTCGTTCGTCCTGATTTTTCTGTTGTAATTTTCATAAACCTTATCAATCGCTTTGAACAGTCTGGGAATGCCTTTGCCCGTCAAGGCTGATGCTTTTACCACGGGCGCATGGCTTAACGACCTCAGGTTCTCTTTTGTAATTGCCTCTATATCTTTTACATCTCTTGCTTCCTGCGGCGCCAGGTCCCATTTGTTCAGTACGGTTATTGAGGCAATTCCTCTTCCTTCAATCAGGTCTCCCAGCCGTGAATCGTGATGGGTGGGACCGTCTGCTGAATCCACAAGAAGTAAAACAACGTCCGATCTTGAAATTGCTCTGACTGCTCTTAGTACGCTGTGTTTTTCCAGCAGCTCAGATATTCTTGATTTCCTTCTTATGCCCGCCGTGTCCACTATCAGATACTCTTTTTTATTGAACACAAAGGGCGTGTCAATTGAATCGCGAGTGGTTCCTGGAACAGGGCTTGTTATAAACCGTTTTTCCCCGATAATTGAGTTTACCAGAGTGGATTTTCCCACGTTCGGCTTTCCTATAACTGATATTTTTATAATGTCTTCCGCATCGTCAGCTTCTTCTGAACTGACTTCTGGAATATTTTCCGTGATCTTTTCCATCAGTTCGTAGGTGTTTCTGTTATGAAGTGCCGAAACCGGGATCAGATCTTCCACTCCGAGTTTGTAGAACTCATAAGCCGTAAGTTCCTGCGAGCTGTGATCTATTTTATTGACAACGTTGATTATATTTACTTTGGATTTTCTTAAGCATCTGAGTATTTCAACGTCTTCAGGGGTCAGTCCACTTTTACCGTCCATTACAAACAGTATCAGGTCTGCGCTGTTAATGGCGATCTGAACCTGCTCCTTTATGAGCTTTTCGTTATTGTCGCTTGGATTGATTATCAGTCCACCGGTATCAACGATGGAAAAGCCCTTGCCTTTCCAGTTGGCATCGCCGTATATTCTGTCCCTTGTAACTCCGGGTATATCTTCAACTATTGCTTTTTTCTGCTCAATAATCCGGTTAAACAGGGTTGATTTACCGACGTTTGGGCTGCCTACTATCGCAACCAGTGGTTTATCACGGTGTTTTTTGCGCATAACATATAACCTTTATATCGTGATAAATATGCTTGATCTGATACAATGATACAGCATGCAAATAGATATAATTGACCAGAACAATCTAATTGGTAGAACAAATATTTACAATTTAAAAAAAGGCATAGAGAAGGTACTAAAGCATCTGAAACTATCAGACAAGACCGAGGTGTGCGTGTCTTTTATTGATGATAAGGCCATGAGAGAGCTGAATAAAAAGTATAAAGGGATTGACAGAACCACTGACGTTCTGTCTTTTCGTCAGGATGGGGACCTGCTAGGGGACATTGTTATTTCTTTTGAAACGGCAAAAAGGCACGCCGGCATCTATAAAACCACAGTTGAGCAGGAAGTTGAAAGGTTATTGATACACGGGGTGCTTCATCTTCTGGGCTATGATCATAGCAAGCAAAGTGAAAGAAAAATAATGAGAGATAAGGAAAAAGAACTGCTTGCCGGACCGGGCAGTCTAAACCTGCGATTCTAAGTTGGTTTCAATCTCTTCAATCTCCCTTAATGTGGGAAGATCACTTAAATTCTTAAGATTGAAAGTTGCCAGGAACTCATCAGTTGTTCCATAGGTGAAGGGCCTGCCGGGAACGTCTTTTCTTCCTCTTATGTCCAGAAGTCTTTTGTCAAGAAGGGCACTTATCACTCCGGAGCAGTCCACGCCTCTTACCTGTTCAATTTCCGCTCTGGTCACAGGCTGCTTGTACGCAACGATAGAGAGTACTTCAAGAGATGCTTTGCTGATGCGGAATTTTCTGATTTCCTTGTTAAAATTTATTATATCTTCTGCAAACTCGGGCTTTGATCTGAACTGGTATCCATTTGATATTTCTACAAGTTCAAAAGCCCTGTCTGAGTTTTTAAACTCCAGGGCAAGTTCTTCAAGCACCTTCTTCAGTTCATTTGCCCCGTGGCCTTTGAAGTAGTGTTGTAGTTCTTTCATGGTCACCGGAGCGGATGAAACAAATATGATCGACTCCAGTGTCCGTTTTATTTCATTGTTCTGCAATGTTTTCATCCTCTGAGGGTATCAGCAATACTTCACCGCTCTGGCGTTCCTGAACTATGTTCAGCAGGTCATTTCTGACCATCTGCAGAACTGTCAGGAAAGTTGCTATGAACTCCACCCTGGAAGTAAGATTTACAAACAGTTCCTTGAATCTGGTTTTCCCTTTGAACTTTATGAACTCCAGCAGTTCCTCTGTTTTCTTTTCAATTGAGTACTCTTCAATTTTATAAACTAAATCTTCAGTCAGTCCAAGATCTTTTCTTTTGTATACTTCCATGAACGCCTCTACCAAAGACCATATGTCCGTTTTAACGATCTCGGTCTCTTCAGCAGCCTTGCCAAATTCGTCAGGGTAGCTTTGTCCCCTTGCAAATACGTTTCTTCCCAGAATATCATTTTCCTTCAGCTCTTCTGCCGCCTCTCTGTACCTTTCATATTCCTGCAACTGCCTTATTAATTCCGCTCTTGGGTCTTCTTCATCTTCTTCCAGTAGAGGTTTGGGCAGCAGCATGCGGGATTTTATCAGGCTGAGCTGAGCTGCAAGCGCCATATAGTCTCCCACGGTTGCCAGGTCATATTTCTTTAATATCTCCAGATACTCAAGATACTGTTCGGTGATCTTTGCAACTGGAATGTCGTAAATATCAACTTTGTTTTTTCTTATAAGTTGAACGAGAAGGTCAAGGGGACCTTCGTATGCTTGCAGTTTAACAAGATATGGAAGTTGCAGTTGTTCCATGTTGGTCCTGGCGTTATCTATTGAAGATCACTTCATATATTATACCGGTCTGATAATTACTGAACTGGCAAAGCTGTATAAAGATAACAAAGGGATAAATGATTATAAGACTGACGAATTTACCCCCGAGCATGATAAGCCCGAACAGTATGAATATGCCGTAAGTTTCAAACTTTCTTATAAAGTTCCCTACTTCGTCTGACACTAGACCGTAAAGTACTCTGGAGCCGTCAAGCGGAGGAAAAGGCAGCATATTGAACACTGCCAGCACCACGCTGATGAATATCAGCCATACAAGTAACTGGGTAACTGGCTCAGTGGCTGGTAAAACGCTGCCTGTCTGGGAACTGAGCAGAGTTAACTTCAGGAAAATCGCCGCAGCAACGGCAGTCATGAGGTTTGAGGCAGGACCGGCAATTGCCACATAAAGCATGTCTTTTTTAGGGTTTTTAAAGTTTGCTGGGTTGACCGGTACGGGCT
>CAZUNK010000123.1:0-6678 GCA_964622285.1 uncultured Spirochaetia bacterium | reverse complement strand
TGGAGGTTTTACCGTGTACCAGTCTGTTTGCTCTTATGATCCTTCCGCCAAAAGCCTCCGCAATTGACTGATGTCCAAGGCAGATCCCCATTATGGGCTTTTTATCAGATAGACTTTCTATTACGCTGACTGAAATTCCCGCCTGCGTTGGCGTGCACGGTCCCGGGGAAATAACTATCATATCAGGATTTAAAGATGTGATCTCTTCAATGGTTATCTGGTCGTTTCGTACCGTTTTGACCTCTTCGTTCAGCTCTCCAAAGTAATGCACTAAGTTGTATGTGAACGAGTCATAGTTGTCTATCATCAGTATCATGTCTGACCTACAGTCCTGATCTTGCCATCTCAATTGCAGTAACAAGTGCTTTGACCTTGTTTACCGTCTCATTATATTCTGATTCCGGGTCTGAATCAGCTACAATGCCCGCGCCTGCCTGTATGTATATCTTGTCATTTTTTATAACGAACGTCCTGATAACTATACAGCTGTCCATATTACCTGAAAAGCTGAAGTATCCAACCGTTCCCCCGTACGCTCCTCTTCTTGTGGGTTCCATCTCGTCAATTATTTCCATTGCTCTCACTTTAGGCGCCCCAGACAGGGTTCCGGCGGGAATTGTTGCTTTTATCACGTCAAAAGAGTCCTTGCCTGGTTTTAGTCTGGCAACCACATTAGAGACGATGTGCATAACGTGAGAGTACCTTTCAATCGTCATAAATTCATCAACTACCACGGTTCCAACCTGAGCTATCTTTCCCAGATCGTTTCTTGCCAGATCAACGAGCATAATGTGCTCTGAGCGCTCCTTGGGGTCTGAGAGCAGGTCCTGTGACAGCTCCAGGTCCTCATCATGAGTTTTTCCTCTTGGACGGGTTCCGGCAATTGGTCTGCTTTCTATTCGGCCTTCTTCCACTCTGACCATGACCTCCGGGGACGATCCCACAAGTACCTGGTCATCAAACTTCAGATAGAACATGTAAGGCGAGGGATTAAGCACCCTTAGGCACCTGTAGAGATCAAACGGATCAACCGTGAGCTCAGTGCTCCATCTCTGCGAGATTACCGACTGAATGATATCTCCAGCCTCAATGTATTTTTTTGTCCTTGAGACCGCATCTTTATACGCCTGCTTTTTAAAGTTGGAGGTAAGATCAGGTTTCTTGTCATTTTTATTATGGTTACGGGGCCGTTTACCTATCAAAGGGCTTTGCAGCCTGCTTTTTATGCTCCCTATCTTTGCTACCGAACTGTTGTATATGCGCTCAGCGTCTTTTTTTTCAGGAACGAACGCATTGGCAATTATTTTTATCTTGTTGTGTATG
Source organism: uncultured Spirochaetia bacterium (assembly GCA_964622285.1). Lineage (GTDB taxonomy): Bacteria > Desulfobacterota_D > UBA1144 > Nemesobacterales > JAJCZQ01 > CAZUNK01. The sequence continues at coordinate 5,355 of CAZUNK010000123.1, read as the reverse complement.
TTATCAAAGACCACGATAGTGTCCGTAATGACGTAAACGCAGTCCCAGAGCTGAAGATCATCTTCAGTACTGTCGGGAAGTTTCTCCACGAACCTTACAACATCGTAGCTGAAATATCCCACTGCTCCTCCCTGAAACCTGGGCAGAGATGGGCTTTCAACCGGCCTGTATCTTAGGAGCAGTTTTCTCAGTTCATCCACCGGGTCACCTTTGATCCTTGTCAGATCACCGTTCTCAATTATTTCAATGTGCTCTCCTTTTGATCTGAATATCACGGATACTTCGGAACCAATGAAACTGTACTGTCCCCATTTTTCGCCCCCTTCCACGCTTTCAAAAAGAAAGCAGTGTTTTCCATCTTCAATTTTTTTAAAGGCTGAAACGGGCGTGTCCAGGTCGGCAAGTATCTCTTCCCACACGGGGACCACATTGCCATGATCCAGGCTGTTTTTAAACTCATTAAAACTGGGAGAAATCACAGACAGGAATAATAAGAAGTAACTTATTAAAGTCAATAAACGCTTTATAATTCCGCCTGATTTATTATAATTACCGTCTGATCTCAAGTCCATAATAAGGAAAAGGTGATGGCACACAGCATGTCCCCGGACATTTTCAGAGAGTACGATATAAGAGGAATATACGGCTTGGACCTGAAAGAACGCGACGCTGCGTTAATCGGGAGAGCATACGGTACTATTATTAAAAGAAGCGGGGGCAGGACGGTTTCCGTGGGAAGGGACTGCCGGCTGAGTTCCCCCAGCCTCTCTGAGGCTCTGATCCAGGGCATCGTTGACACGGGGGTAAGCGTTATTGACATAGGGATCGTTTCCACTCCGGTCCTTTACTTTTCTCTGTTCAATCTGCAGGTGGATGGAGGGGTTATGATCACGGCAAGTCACAACCCCAAGGATTACAACGGCATGAAGATGTGCGTTGGAAAGAGCTCACTTTTTGGTCAGGGGATACAGGGGTTAAAACAGCTTATTGAAAACAGCGACTTTGAAAAAGGACGGGGGTCGGTGCAGCAGCGATTAATTACGGACATTTATTCAAGGGATATAGTAAAGGGCATTAAAGTGAGACGGGGCCTGAAGGTGGCAGCTGACTGCGGCAACGGTATGGTGGGCCTTATGGGTCCCGCGGTTCTCAGGGAGATTGGGTGCGACCTTACGGAGCTTTATTCGCAGCCTGATGGCACGTTCCCGAACCATCATCCTGATCCTACCGTGGAGGAAAATCTGAAAGACCTGAAAAAAGCGGTCGTTGATAACGGCTGTGAGGTGGGAGTGGCGTTTGACGGAGACGGCGACCGTATCGGCGTGCTTGATGAGAAAGGAGAGGTGATCTGGGGAGATATGCTGGTGCTGATCTATGCCCTGAGCATTTTAAAAAAGTCCAGGGGCGCAGCGGTGATCGGCGACGTTAAATGTTCCTCTAATCTGTTCAGTGAGATAAGAAAAGCCGGCGGAAAGCCGATCATGTGGAAAACGGGACATTCTCTTATGAAAAGCAAGATAAAGGAAACCAGCGCGGTACTTGCCGGTGAGATGAGCGGCCACATTTTTTTTAACGATAGATTTTACGGCTACGACGATGCTTTATACGCGGCGCTCAGGCTGCTGGAAATAATTTCGGACACGGACAAAAAATTATCTCAGATTCTTTCCCACGTGCCCAGAACCTACTGCACTCCGGAGATCAGAGTGGACTGCGAGGAAAAGATAAAGTTTGAGATTGTTAAGAGAGTTACGGAGAAGTTCAGAACTGATTACGAAGTTGTGGACATAGACGGGGTAAGAGTGAACTTTTCTGACGGATGGGGACTTATTCGTGCTTCCAACACCCAGCCAGCCCTAGTCATGAGATTTGAAGCTCAGTCAAAAAAGAGGTTGGACGAAATAAAGCATATTGTTGAATCAAAGCTGCAGGAGTGCAAAGGCGGGATCTAAAAAGGTACTGAAACGAAACTGCGCTTTATTTATCGTCTTCTATGATCTCGTAGTCGTTCTCTTCCAAAGTTAAGGTCTTTGTTCCCGGATTGTAATCCTTGAACTTCTTTCGGGACGGTTTTAAAAACCTTATAACCGATGCGACCAGTGCAATCACGGAAGCTATAATAAAGGCAATTATTCCGAAAAATGAGAACATTACTAAAAACAGTATGATGAATATAAAGATCACAAGCCCCATAAAAGACGAGGGGATCAATCTGTGAGAGTACATTTTAAATCTGTTTTTCATAGTTCAGACCGGCACTTCTACCTCTTTTAGTATACCATCTAATGCTGCAGCCGTGTTATCCTCGTGTGGATTTACCTCCGCTTTTAATATTACCCTGTGCCGGAGGGCGGGAACGACCATCTTTTTTACGTCATCGGGCGTAAGATATGACCGGCCGTTCATTACTGCGTTTGCCATTGAGAGGTTCTTCAGAATAATAGCTCCCCTTGTGCTTGTGCCAAGTTCAAACAGGTTGCTGCTTCTGGTTTTATCAACGATAGCCAGTATATAATCCAGAACGACGTCCTCTACGTGGACTTTCTCAACAAGGGATTTTATCTCGTTAAGCTCCGAAGCGTCCAGTACGGGGGTTATCTTCTCTCCGTAGATTGAGGAATTAAATCCGGTCAGTATGGTTTTTTCGCTTTGTGCGTCTGGATAGCCCATGATCAGCTTTATTGAGAACCTGTCCAGCTGACTTTCCGGCAGCGGGAAAGTCCCGTGGTATTCAAATGGGTTCTGCGTTGCGATCACCATAAAGGGACTGGACAGCTTGTAGGTGCACCCGTCCACCGTTACGCTGGATTCGTTCATAGCTTCAAGCAGGGCGCTCTGCGTTTTTGGTGTGGTACGGTTTATTTCATCTCCGATGATTATGTTTGCAAATATAGGACCTTTTTTGAAGTTGAACTTATTGGTTGACTGATCGTAGACAGAGACCCCTATAACGTCTGCGGGCAGAAGGTCGCTTGTGAACTGTATTCTTCCGAATTCAAGATTTATTGAAGAGGCAATTGTGTATGCAAGTGCAGTTTTTCCCACCCCCGGCACGTCTTCTATCAGAACGTGTCCACCGGAAAAAAGAGCGCATAAGCAGTGGTCAATAACGTCGTCTTTACCCCTGATGTGACTTCTGATATTGTCTTTCAGTAACGTTATTTTGTTTGTCAGGTCAGCTATATCAGATTTGTTGTCCATACAGACTTCACCAGTTACCTGCCGCAGCATTTTTTATATTTCAGTCCGCTTCCGCAAGGGCAGGGAGCGTTTCTTCCGATCTTTTTTTCGCGTCTTATGGGTTTTTGAACTCTTTCTTCCTGCTCTTCCCCTCTGCCAAAGGTGATGTTCTGTTCTTCCTGCTTTCTTCTTTCTTCCATTTCCTTCAGGTTGACTTCTGAAACCGGCTGCACTTTAAAGAGCTTTTCACATATCTCCTCATTATATACTTTCATCGTGGAGGTGAACATATCAAAACCTTCCTTCTTATACTCCAGAAGGGGGTCTTTTTGTGCGTATCCACGGAGATTTATGCCTTCTCTAAGATGGTCCATGTTCAAAAGATGTTCCTTCCACAGATAGTCCAGAGTCTGAAGCATTATGTATCTTTCCACCTGTCTAAGGATCTCAGAACCTATTTCACTTTCTTTTGTTTCGTAGCTTTGTTTTATTTCTGATTTTAAATGCTCCGCGACGGACTGCCGGGTCGCGATGTCGGAGATCTGATCTCTGAGTTCAAACTTCAGGGTGAATATTCTCTGCAGAGTGTCCTGAATATCTGTAAAGTCTGTATCGTGGTCCGGTTTGTCGGGAAGATTGTAAAGGCACAGTTCATCAACAACAACGTCAACTACTTGGTAGAAGTGCTCTTTGAGGTCCTCACCTCCGAAAAGTATTTCTTTTCTAAGTGAGTAAACGACCTCCCGCTGAGTATTCAGTACGTCGTCATATTCCAGAAGATGTTTTCTGATGTCAAAGTTGCGACCTTCTACCTTTTTCTGGGCGCCTTCAATTGATCTTGTTATCATTTTATGCTCAATGGGCTCACCTTTTTTCCATCCCAGCTTGTCCATAATCCCGGCGATCCTGTCGGAGGCAAAGATGCGCATCAGGTCGTCTTCCAGAGATATATAAAATTTGGAAGCCCCTGGGTCTCCCTGCCTTCCTGCCCTACCTCTCAGCTGATTGTCAATTCTTCTTGATTCATGTCTGCAGGTTCCTATGATGTGCACTCCGCCAAGTTCTATTACTTTCTGCCTTTCTTTTTCGCAGATGCCCCTTGCGTTGATCATGGCTTCTTCATACTGTTCAACGCTGAAGTTGTCTGCGTCTGCGCCGTGCTCTTTTTTCATCAGGTCACCGGCTAAAGCCTCAGGATTTCCTCCAAGCAGAATGTCCGTGCCTCTGCCTGCCATATTGGTTGCGATCGTTATAGAGCCTATTCTTCCCGCCTGAGCGATTATTTCTGCTTCTTTTGAATGGTGTTTTGCGTTAAGAACGCTGTGCTTCAGGTTCAGCTGGCTTAGCTTCTTGCTCAGCCTCTCTGACTGCTCAATGGAGATGGTACCAACTAATATAGGAGTTCCTTTTTCGTTCAGTTCACTGATCTGGCTGCAGACCGCGTCGTATTTTTCCTCCTCCGTTTTGTAAATGGAATCATCGTAGTCCGTTCTTGCAATGGGCTTGTGGGTCGGTACGACGTTTACTTCCAGATGATAGATATTTTTAAACTCCGCTGCCTCAGTGTCCGCGGTACCGGTCATACCGGCAAGTTTGTCGTACATTCTGAAGTAGTTCTGAATTGTGATCGTTGCCAGGGTCTGGTTCTCATTTTCAATCTGAACGTTCTCCTTGGCTTCAACAGCCTGATGAAGTCCGTCGCTCCACCTTCTCCCCGGCATTAATCTCCCGGTGAATTCATCCACTATTACCACTTTATTGTCCTGGATCATGTAGTCAACGTCCTTTTTAAAAAGGTTATTGGCCTTTAGTGATTGATTAACGTGGTGAAGCTGGTCCAGGTTTGAGGGATCGTAAATGTTCGTAAGGTCCAGCATGTTCTCCACTTTTGAAATTCCAGCTTCAGAGAGGTTTGCCTGCTTTGATTTTTCATCCAGAGTGAAATCTTCTTCCTCTTTGAGTACTTTGACGATTTTATCAACTTTATAATAAAGGTCCGTACGGTCCTCTGAAGGTCCTGAGATTATAAGAGGAGTCCTTGCTTCATCTATCAATATGCTGTCCACCTCGTCCACAATTGAGAAAAAATGGTCTCGCTGCACGTAATCATCAAGAGAGAACTTCATATTGTCCCTTAAGTAGTCAAATCCAAATTCATTATTGGTTCCGTAGGTT
>CAZUNK010000122.1:0-2470 GCA_964622285.1 uncultured Spirochaetia bacterium | reverse complement strand
AATCAAAATAATGGAATTTCATCTCCTCACCTGATCCAGCTGCTGTTTATAGCCGGCGGGCTGGTGCTGCTTTTAGTGGGAGCTCGTCTGACCGTTGATCAGGCTATAATCTTTGCCAGAACTTTTGGTCTCAGCGAGCTCATTATAGGTATAACCATAATTGCGGTTGGCACCTCTCTGCCTGAACTTACAACGACTGTGATCTCCTCTATAAAAAAGCAGGATGATATAGTGGTTGGCAATATAATAGGGAGCAATATCTTTAATCTTGGAATACTGGGTCTTGTAACGATGATACACGCAGTTGAGGTAAATCCTACTATAATCAAACTTGATCTGCCGATAATGCTTGCACTGAGCGTTCTTATTTATCCGCTCATGTACATTAATAAAGAGATATCAAGGTTTGATGGACTTCTGCTTCTTGGTTGTTATGTGGGATTTGTTTACGTAACGGTTAAGTAGAGCTATTTACGCGTTTTGAACTTGATCCCGGATTCGTTCCTGTCCCATGTGCCGTCTGTAATCGTTTTCAGGTCTCCCATGCTTACTTTCTGAGTTGAGGTAAGGGGGAACTTTTCATATATCTCAATAAACCTTGGCACCATATACACCGGAACCAGCTCGGCCATCCATTTGCAGAACTCCACGTGGTCAAATGCGGCTTTGTCCTTCAGGATCAGATTTAATTTTACTTCATCATCCGATATGTTCGGCAGCCTTACTCCCACTGCCACTGCGCTCTGTACTAAAGGATGCTGCGACGCGTAGTTTGCAACGGCGTTCGGGTCCACGTTTTCTCCCGAAACCCTTATCCTGCTGTATCTGCCCTGAAAGTAGTACCTGTCGTCAATGCCTTTTATAAAAAGGTCATCTGAATTGAAAAAGCCTTCTGAATCAAATGCCTCCTCGGTACGTTTTCTGTCCTTGAAATATTCATTCAGGGTTGTGTTTGGAATTAAAGGCTTTATGAACAGAAGTCCTTTTGCATCTTCGGGTGGCTCGGCGTCCTCATCGTAGTTCCACATTCTTGTTACGATCTGATCTGTGTCTTCCGGGTTCCTGATCTCCACGTAGTAGCCCTCGGTCACAAACCCGGATGAAGCCGGCCTGAAGTCTTCAGGGTACTGCCAAAAGACCATTCCCATTTCCGTTGAGCCGTATCCATCAAGCACTCTTGTGTTAAATCTTTTCTCAAACTCCGGTTTGTTCTTTGGAGCAGGGCCCGCAAGTATGGTCCGCACGCTGTGCTCTTTGTCCCACTGGCTCTCCGGGGCTGCGGAGACGTATTCTGATACCGAGCCAAGCATATTGGTTATAGTTGCGCCGGATTCGTAGGCCCATTTCCAGAAATTAGACGCGGAAAATCTCGGATAGAAAACGCAGGAAGCTCCTGCGCCAATGGACGTAAGCAGGCACATGACCTGGGCGTTTGCGTGCGCAAGTGATAAAACGGACATCAGTACGTCCTCGCTTCTTACTCCGTGCATTTGAATATAAGCCCTGACCGTAAGCACTACTCCCCCGTGGTTTCTTGAAACTCCTTTCGGCATGCCCGTGGTACCGGAAGTGAACATGCACCTCTCCACGTCAGACACGTTGACGTCCACGCCGGGATTTTTATCTGAACAGCCGTCCAGCAGCGAGAAAGGATGTACCTCAATATCCCCGAGCTTCGGTGGAAGGCTGCCTTCTTCTCCCGCAACGAATATATGCTTTAATCCGCTCAGATCATCTGCTACCTCTTTGATCAGTTCAAAGCTTTCAATGTCCGTCAGAAGAACCTCCTGGTCGGAATAGTTGATTATATAGGCCAGCCGTTCCCCTTTTTCGTCCTTGTTGATAGGCACCTGAACTCCCCCGGCCTTGTGTATGGCAAGTATGGAAACGACGAATTCAGAGGAGTTGAGCATATAAATTCCAACCGTCTGGCCCTTCTGTACGCCGCATTTATCGATCAGTCCGTTTGCAACTTTGTTTGCCCAGACGTTTGATTCCTGATAGGTGTAGCTCTGGGCTATATTTCCATCTCTGTCCGCGATGCTGAACAGTTTTTTCTCCGGGAACAGCTCAGCTCCCTCCTCCAGATACCTGTATATGGGTTTCCATTTCCCGGTATCATCAAAAGTCCCGAAGGGCAGGCTGCCGGTTCCTATAAATTTAGGGTCTCTTGGTCTGAAAAGTAGTTTCACTTTAGTTACCTCGCTCGTCAGTTTCTGTCATTTTTAAGAAGTTATTAAGTACGTCCTTGCCGTGTTTTGTTAAAATGGACTCAGGATGGAACTGCACTCCTTCAACTAAAAACTCCCTGTGCCTTACTCCCATGATCTCATCTTCATCCGTCCAGGCGGTTACCTCAAGCTGTTTCGGCAGGGAATCTCTGTCAATTATAAGAGAATGATAACGGGTTGCTTCAAAAGGGTTTGGTATATCTTTAAATATCCCCGTTTCGTTGTGATATATTCTGGAG
>CAZUNK010000121.1:0-3381 GCA_964622285.1 uncultured Spirochaetia bacterium | reverse complement strand
CAGCAGGGCACACATCATCAAAATGGCTGAAAGAACTATTTTCTGGTGAGTAGCTTGCATATTCAATTCTCCTTTTAACTTTAAATTCACTGTTCCAAATATAACAGTTTAATTGATTTTTAATAAAATATGTTTTGATTTATAGTGATTATCATACAACATAATATAAAGCTAAATAAAGAATAAAGGAGAGATATAAATGTCTAAAAAGAAAACCCTAACCACAGCTCAGGGAAATCCAATTGCGGATAATCAGAATTCACTAACGGTTGGTCCCAGGGGTCCGCTGCTTATCCAGGACTACCAGCTTCTTGAAAAAATGGCAACTTTTAACCGTGAGAGGGTTCCTGAAAGGGTTGTTCATGCAAAGGGCTCGGGAGCGTTCGGAACGTTAACGATTACTGGTGATATCACTCAGTATTCCAAAGCAAAGGTGTTTTCCGAAGTTGGAAAGCAGACAGAGGCGCTGCTTAGATTCTCCACCGTTGCCGGGGAGCGGGGCGCCGCTGATGCTGAAAGGGACGTAAGAGGGTTTGCCCTTAAATTCTATACGGAAGAAGGTAACTGGGACATGGTGGGAAACAATACCCCGGTGTTTTTTGTCCGGGATCCGTATAAGTTCGGGGATTTTATTCATACACAGAAAAGAGACCCTAAGACAAACATGAGATCCCCTGCCGCGATGTGGGATTTCTGGTCTTTAAGTCCTGAAAGCCTGCATCAGGTAACCATTCTGTTCAGTGATAGAGGGTTGCCCACCGGGTACCGTCACATTAACGGCTACGGAAGTCACACTTACAGCTTTATAAATGATAAAGATGAAAGGTTCTGGGTTAAATTCCATTTTAAAACCATGCAGGGAATAAAGTTCTATACCAACAGGGACGCGGAGCAGGTTGTTGCAACAGATAGAGAAAGTTCTCAGAAAGATCTGTTTGAAGCAATTGAAAAAGGTGACTTTCCAAAGTGGAGATTCTGCGTTCAGGTAATGCCGGAGAAGGACGCAAAAGACTATCACCTGAACCCGTTTGACCTTACCAAGGTGTGGCCTCATGGGGATTATCCCCTTATAGAGGTTGGAATTCTGGAGCTTAACCGTAATTCAGAAAACTATTTTGAGGATATAGAACAGGCTGCATTTGAACCTTCAAACGTGGTGCCGGGTATAAGTTGGTCGCCGGACAAGATGCTTCAGGCAAGGATAATGTCGTATGCAGACGCTCATCGTTACAGAATAGGAGTTAATTATTCATCGCTGCCCGTTAATAAGCCCAAATGTCCCTACAGCACCTATCACAGGGATGGAAATATGAGGTCCGATGGTAACGGCGGAGATTCAGTTAATTATGAGCCTAACAGTTTTGGTGGACCCGTCCAGGACCCGAGTTTCTCGGAACCTCCCCTGGAGGTTAATGGACACGCTGGAAGATATGATCATAGAGACGGAAACGATGATTATACGCAGCCGGGCAATCTTTTCAGACTGATGAACAAGGAAGAGCAGTCCAGACTTGTTTCCAATCTGACCGAAGCAATGCAGGGTGTGCCGGAGAGAATCCAGGCCAGACAGGTCACGCATTTTTATAAAGCCGATCACAGCTATGGTGAGATGGTTGCAGAAAAGCTGAACCTTGATATGGATAAAATTCACAGGCTTGCAGAGATGTCGTTAAGTGACCTATTTGTGGCAACCCAGGACGGTGAGTACCGGTAGATCTTACACTGTCCAGCGTGCGTGGAACCTGCACATTTCTCCATAGACCTATAGCTTGTCTGCAGGTTGTTGGCGAGGTTTAAAATGACATCCAGTAATAATGAAGAGACAGTTGATATTTCTGAAAAAGGCAGGCTTAAAGACGGCACTGTAATTTCAAGTGACAGAAGGCTTTTTATGCAGCTTTTGGTTTTTGGAGGCTGCAGTGGTTCACAGGACATTCTGATCTCAAGTCTCAGACAGTTTGGGCTGCAGGGCGTGTTGTATTCTGACCTGAACGATCCCTACGGGGTCGGTCTTCTTATTACTTCAGAAGATCCCGGCTATTTTGTGGAGGATCTGAGACAATATTTAAATCATAGTCCCTTTAAAGATCTTGATATCAAACAGGAATACACGATGTTTGGAAGAACGTATTCATTCGGGTACGAGAGCGACCTTGAAAAGACCCTGGTATCGGGTCCAAAGGACAAGGTTCTGAAGAAAGAGCTGACCTGGGCAGTATGGTACCCGTTAAGGAGGTCCAAAAGTTTTGAGACTTTGTCAAAGGAAGATCAGCGGTCCGTTCTTGGTGAGCACGGAAAGGTTGGTTTTAAGTTTGGAAAAGCCGGCTACGCAACGGACATCAGACTTGCCTGCCACGGACTTGATAAAAGAGACAATGATTTTGTTATAGCAGTTTTAAGCAAAGAGCTTTATCCTATCTCTGCAGTTGTGCAGGCTATGAGAAAAACAAAGCAGACCTCAATGTACATTGAGAGCATGGGCCCGTTTTTTGTCGGCAGGGCTTTATGGAAGGCTGAACCCGGAGCATGATAAGCCCTGTGATCTTAAAAACATTTCAGTCAGGAGATATATACTTACTTAGCTTATGAATGACGTTCTTAGCCTAATTAACACTTACCCGTCCCCATATACAGATCTGGCCGTAGTATCTGTTCTTTTTATCCTGTTTTATCTGCTGGCCTTTGCTGTTTCCAGGTTTGCAGAGGTTAAAAAGCCCAAAGAGCCAATCTCTCCTGCAGAAGATATGGACCTGGAAACTTCTGACGTTCCGGAAACTCCGGAAAGTGATCTGCAGAGCGTAGAAAAGTCTCAGGACCCGGAGCAGGTTCCGTCAGTAGATAAAAAACCTCCGGAGCAGGTGCAGCCGGCTTCCGGTCAGCAGGTTTTTAAAACTCCCACGGCTCCCCCTGTTCAGGAAGTTGAGATGGATGAGATGGAAACTCAAACAGAGGAGCCGTCTGAGGTGCATCAGGAAAAAGAGCCTTCTTCCCAGGGGACGGTCTCCAGCCTGGTTCAGGGACTGTCCAAAACAAACACGGGATTTATGAGCAGGCTTGAAAGCATACTGTCAAAGAAAGAGGTTGTAGCTGATGTATGGGATGAACTTGAAGAACTGCTTATATTATCTGATATCGGAATGACCACTACTATGAACCTCAGGGACAGAATTGAGTCTTCAGTTTCTAAAAAATCCCTGTCCGACCCCCGTGAGATCAGATCCGCTCTGCAAAGTGAGATCCTGCAGATACTGCAAAATGCCGAAGGTTCGGTCCAGCTCGGTCCCAGTCCAATGGTCATGCTCGTTGTAGGGGTCAACGGGGTTGGTAAAACAACGACGATCGGTAAACTGGCAGATAAATTTGTTAACAAAGGCTGTAAGG
>CAZUNK010000120.1:0-5447 GCA_964622285.1 uncultured Spirochaetia bacterium | reverse complement strand
TCCCCGTGGCAAAAATTATCTGATGATAGCGTTTTTTCATATCATCAATAGTAATGTGAACCCCGAATTCAACCAGTCCATAAAACCTGAATTTCGGGTTCTCGGCGATCTTGCTGTAGATCTTTGTAACGCCCTTTACTTTCTGATGATCGGGAGCCACGCCTGACCTGACAAGGCCAAAAGGGGTTGGCAGTTTGTCGTACATATCAATTTCAATGTTCAGGTCTTTATTATCAAACAGATGTCCCGCAGCGAAAAACCCTGCCGGACCGGACCCTATTATCGCTATTCTGTAAACTTCACTGCCTTTTGCTTTATTGCTCATTATTCATTAAATTTTTAACATAAATGGGGTGATTTCCAAACTTAAATTTCTACCTGTATTTATTTTGTTATGAAAACACAGAACTTAATAAATAAAGAGCATCTGCATTTAAAAGTCGTTCATGAAATCAGCGACCTGATCAATAAATCAAACGGTCTGGACAATATTTTAAAGAGCGTAGTTAACAAGATAAGCGATTCTCTGCACTTTGACGTAGTGTCCATCTATATATGGGACAACAAAAAAAAGGAACTCATTTTAAGATCAACAAGGGGCCTGAAGATAGGGAAGAACAAAATTGTTTTAAAACCGGACGAAGGTTTAACGGGACTGGTGTACAACTCCATGCGCCCTTTAACGGTCACCCCTGCCTCACATCATACAAACTACAGATATTTTCCAGAAATAGGTGAAGAACAGTATGAAAGCTACTTTGGTACCCCGATCATACTTCACAACAAATGCCTGGGGGTGCTGGTGGGACAGACTATAAAGTCACGGCACATCAATCCAGCCGAGGAAACGCTGTTTCAGATAATTGCGGCAAGACTTGCAGGACTGCTGGAGGTTGCCGACAGGCTGGAAAGACTTAAAACACCTTCAATTGTAGAGCATAAAACCAAGACCTATCAGGGAACCGGCGTATCTTCGGGACTTGCTATAGGAAACGCCTTTGTAATGAGAGGGCTTTTTCAACAGATCAGAGATGAGGGAACGGCCAAGCAGTCTTCAACAAAAGAGGAAGAAAAAAGGCTCTTTGAATCCTTTAAAAACGTTGAAAGCGACCTTCACGAACTCATAGGTAACCTGTCAAAGAACAGCATTCTTTCTGAAAACGAAATAGATATATTCCACACTCACTTAATGATATTAAAAAGCGACTCCTTGCAAAGCACCCTGCTTGAGGAGCTACAGAAAAATAAAGTCACCGCAGAACAGGCGGTCGTAAGCGGCATAGAACTGATCGCATCCAAATTCGAAAACCTTGAAGACAGGTACATAAGAGAGAAGGCGCAGGACTTCCGGGACATTGGCGAAAGGCTGCTCCGTGATCTTGCAGGGTCTAAAAAAATCACACGGCACGCTACGGGCAAAGCTGATAAAAAAGTGGTGGTTACAGATGAAATAGGACCCTCCTTCGTGTCAATACTGATGAATAAAAAAGTTGAGGGAATAATTGCCGAAAGAGGCGGAGAGACCTCCCATGCCGCGATCATAGCTAAATCCCTTGGAATCCCCCTTGTAACAGGAATTGAAGATATATTTGACCTTGTAACCCCCGGCGACAAGCTGATAGTTGATGGTACAACAGGGTTTGTATTTGTAAATCCGGACAACACTCTTGAGGAGGAGTACAAAGACACTGAAAAGAAGATCAGTTTATTAAAGCAGAAAATAGAAGAAGAAAGCATGATCAGAGAAGGCAGCGCCCTTGATGTGTCCATAACGGCAAACATTGGATTTCCAATTGATGTGGACCTTGCAAAACGTTATGAAATTGAGAACGTGGGACTTTTCAGAACGGAGTTTGCCTTCACACAGCTTGCAAAATGGCCCGGGGTGGAAGAGCAGATAAAAATATACAAAAATATAGCAAAGCATTTTAAAGGCGTGGTTAACATAAGGACCCTGGACATCGGCGCAGATAAGATACTGCCTTACTTTAATATTCCGGACGAAGAAAACCCCCTGCTGGGATTAAGGGCTATAAGGTTTTCCATGGAATATCTCGATCTGTTCAGAAATCAGGTAGAGGCAATTCTGCTGTCCATAAGAAAAGGATGTAAGTTCAGAATATTACTGCCGATGATATCCTACGTGTGGGAAGCAGAAACGGCCAAGCAGATCATTGAGGATACCGCCGCGGAGATAGGCATTGAGAAAAGAGACATTCCTGATTTGGGTTTAATGATAGAAGTTCCTGCCACGGTTTATCAGCTTGAAGATTATAAGGAAATTGTGAGCTTTATTTCAATTGGAACAAACGACTTGATCCAATATCTTCTTGCCGTTGACAGGAATTCAAACGTCGTGGGGCATCTGTACTCTTATTTTCACCCATCGGTTTTAAGAATGATGGACGAGATAAATAAAAAAGCACAGTCCCTTAACAAGGAAATATCTATCTGCGGCGAAATGGCAGGCTCCCCTTCCGGGGCACTGATCCTGCTGTCGCTCGGATACAGGAACCTCAGCGTCTCTCCTTCAAAGGTGCCACTTGTCAGGTACCTTACCAAAAAGTTCAGCCACGAGGTCCTGGAGCAGGTAAGGTCAGAGATAATCACGCAGAAAAAAGAAGTGGAGATCAAACGTTATATAAATGAGGTACTTCAACGCACGGCCCCTGCCCTTCTTGAACTTGAATGATCAGTTATAAAAGTACAGCATCTGCCCTTTATATACCTTCTGAGCGGCAAAACCCATGAAGCTGACCGTAACCCATATACTGCTTTTCATTGCCACTGTACTTACAACTTTTCTTTCCGGGTACCTGCAGGGAGGCAGCATTGCCAGCGGGGTGTACTTTTCCTTTTCAATTATGCTCATACTGGGGGCCCATGAGTTTGGTCATTACATGTACGCCAGAAGACATAACGTGGTGGTTTCTCCGCCCTACTTTATACCCGTTCCACCATTTTTTATAGCTGGCACAATGGGAGCATTTATAAAGATCAAGTCGCAAATAAGGTCAAAAAGATCACTGTTTGACATTGGCGTTGCGGGACCGCTTTTTGGAATAATTGCCACTCTGCCTATTCTTTTTATCGGACTTAAGATGTCCCAGGTCGTTCCACTGACCGAGTTTGACAATGATCCCGTTATACGCCTCGGATCATCCCTGCTGTTTGAGTTTTTTGTGGAAATGACCATTGAAAGTGATTTAAAAGAGGGTTATGACATTATGCTTCATCCAATGGCGTTTGCAGGATGGTTAGGGCTTTTTATAACTGCTATCAACCTTATACCCTCAGGACAGCTTGACGGAGGGCATCTGATATTTTCATTGTTCAGCAAAAAAGTACATTCTTTCTTCTCTCATGCTTCTATAGCTGTTCTTGTAATACTGGGCATGGGCTCACAGCCGTTTGTTAACCTGCTCCAGACTCTGGGTTTAGACGTTCAACATTTAATTAAGGACTTTACTCTGGAAGGATGGTTTGGATGGCTAATCTGGGTATTTGCCTTGGTACTGCTCGGGACAGGTCATCCGCCCACCACATACGAGGAAAAGGACATTGGAGGCAAGAGAAAACTGCTGGGGCTTTTAACGCTTCTGGTATTCATTGGCTGCTTTATGCCCGTTCCTTTCTCAACAAAGTAAGCTCTTATTTCATCAGATTGATAAAATCCTCTTCACTGAGAGTTTTTATGCCCAGAGCATTTGCCTTATCTAACTTTGACCCTGGATTTTCTCCGTATATCACGTAATCCGTTTTTCTGGAAACTGCAGATGCCACCTTCCCTCCATTGTTTTCAATCAGCGCTTTAATTTCGTTCCTGCTGTAGTTTTTTAAAGTACCCGTGACAACAAAGGTGAGTCCCTGAAGTCTGTCCTCGTATTTCCTGCGGCGGTAATCAATCTTAACTTCGGAGGCTAAAATTCTTCTTACCACCTCAGTGTTTTTCTCGCTTTGAAAAAAACTCTTAATGCTCTCTGCCATTTTGTCACCAATATCATATATCTTCGTCAGCTGCTCTTCCTGCGCATTTTTAAGTTCATCTAAACTTTGAAAGTTCTGAGCCAGTATCTGAGCTGTTTCTTTTCCTACATCTTTAATGCTTAAAGCAGTGATGAACCTTTCAAAACTGATGTTTCTGCTTTTTTCAATTTCATCAATCAGGTTCTTTGAGGATTTTTCAGCAAATCCTTCAAGTTCTTCCAGATCCTCCACTTTTAAGTAAAAAATATCGCTCAGATCATTTAACAACCCTTTTTCTATGAGCTGCTCAATTTTTTTTTCTCCAAGTCCTTTGATATCAAATGAATCCTTTGAGGCAAGATGCTGTATCCGTCCCTTTAACTGTGCTTTGCATAAAAGGTCGTTAGGACAGTAAAAATATTCATTTTCCTGCTTCGCAGGTGTACTGCAAGACGGACATCTCTCGGGCATAACAAAGGGTTTCTCTTTCCCCGTACGTTTTTCCAGCACCGGCTTTACAACATCCGGTATCACGTCACCTCCTCTTTGAACAACCACCGTGTCACCAATTCTGATATCCTTGGAACTTATAGTGTTCTCCGTATGCAGAGATGCTCGTTTGATCGTTATCCCGCCAATACTAACGGGCATTAGCTCCGCAACCGGGGTTAAAAGCCCTACTCTGCCCACCTGTACCGTAATATCTTCAATCACCGTGGTCGCCTGACGGGACTTGAATTTAAACGCTATGCACCACCTTGGGGACTTTGAAGTAGAGCCAAGTAGCTTCTGAACATCCTTTTCATCTACCTTTATCACCACCCCATCAGCCTCATAAACAAGCTGGTCTCTTATGCTTTCCATTCTGTGATGATAGGAAACCGCCTCTCCGATGTCCTTACACTTCTCAAGCCTTTTGTCTACTTTAAAACCCCACTGTTCTATCTGTTTCATGATCTCTGTTTCTGTTTTAAACCTGCGGCCATCTATGTGCCCCGTTCCCCATGCGTAAAAGTCCAGAGGCCTTTTTGCTGTGACTTTGGGATCAAGCTGCCGCAAGGAACCTGAAGCTGCATTTCTGGGATTGGCAAACAGCGGCTCTCCGGCTTTTGTCATCTGTTCATTCAAATCTTTAAAAGATCTGAGCAGATATATAACCTCTCCTCTGATCTCAATTAACCGCGGCGGGTCTATGTCATTTCTAAGTCTTAATGGAACAGAACCAATGGTTTTTATATTACCCGTGACGTCCTCTCCTGTCTGTCCATCTCCCCTGGTCGCGGCTCTGACCAGAATGCCCTTTTCATAAACCAAAGAAGCTGAAACGCCGTCAAACTTCGGCTGTCCAATAAACTGAAGAGCATCCTTTTCCGTGTAGCTCAGGAGCTTTCTCACTCTGCTGCTGAAAGCAAATGCCTCCCCTTCATTTGTAATGTTGTCTATGCTCATCATAGGAACAATATGGTCACAAGATGTAAATC
>CAZUNK010000119.1:0-11131 GCA_964622285.1 uncultured Spirochaetia bacterium | reverse complement strand
CACAAGGGACAAAGATTTACTAAAAAAAAGGAGTGTTATTTATGACCTAATAAAATTACAGGTCATGGACCCAACTGAATTAATAATTCAACAAGATGAACTTCTCAACAAACAAGCCTATAAACCTGATCTCATCTCTGGCGTTGGTTTTCAACAGCGTCGTTTGAAGTCCAAGGACCTTGAATCATTTCCGTTTGAATCTTTTCTTGAGAAAGGTGAAAGAAAATCGAAATTCAAACGGGCTCTTAATCCGTTTCTGGCTAATCCACAACGTTTTGAATCCTGTATTCTTGTAGATAAAAATGAGACTATTGCCATTTGGGTTCAGGAAAAAACCAACAATGTTCTTACCTTGCACTTTATGAAGTTGGCGTCACATCTAAATAACCGCCGTTTATTCGAAAAATTCTTAATTTACAATATTATTTCTACCGCGGTGGGGAAAAAACTTGAGATGGTGGAAATTAAAAATTCTTCCTTCAACACTGAGTTTGCTTCCCATCTTAAAGACATGGAATTTATAGAATGCAATGGCAGCTATGTGAGATTCTGCTTTTCGAAGTGTCTTGATCACAAACAGGTTTTATCCACAATTACAAAACTTCACAAAGAGTCCTCAATCTATTATAAAAATATTCCTGATGATAAACTTGAACGATGCTGCTCTCCCTTAAGTCTGAAAGATACTGTCGACATGACTTTCTTTTTGGTCCCAATTAAATCAGGCTATGCGATGAGCCTTGTGGACCTTCAACAATCAGCCGATGACCTTTTTGGTGGAGATAAGAATAAATTATTGCGATGGGATAATGTGTATTACCGAGGAAAGACTCATCATAAAATCCTCAAGCCACCAGCTCGAATTCTTTGGTATGTAAGTGGAAAGAGGGGAGCAGTTGTGGCTGTATCACACCTTGACGAAGTCATTATAAACCCCCTCAAGGAATTGTATAAAAAATACAAGAGACTTGGAGTACTGAAGTGGGAAGAACTTTTTAAAATATCCAAGGGTGATGTCTCAAAAGAGATTATGGCACTAAGGTTTTCTCACACCTTTCCATTCAGACGCCCAATTCCGTGGAATACATTATGTGACATATACAAAGAAGAAAATGGACAAAAACTATCATTGCAATCTCCATTAAAAGTTTCAGCAGATATATTTCAAAAAATATTTCAACGAGGATATTCATCATGAAAGCAAGTAATAGAACGGAGCATTTGTTATTGTCCTTAAAACCCCATTATGCGGAGTTAGTTTTCCAAGGGATCAAGGAAGCCGAACTGCGTAGACGCATCATTCCATTTATAGAAAATCGCAGTGTTTATATATATGTCTCCAGCCCAGTAAGGAAAATTCGTGGTGGTTTTCGCGTGGGACAAGTGTGGAAGAATACGCCGGAAAAAATATGGGACCAAGTATCTGACTTGGCCCAAATAGAAAAGTCCGATTTTGATGCCTATTATTCCGGGAGTAAGGTTGCATATGCACTGCAAGTAACCGATGTCTGGGAGTATAAAAATCCTATAAGTTTGAATAATCTGCGGAACCGATTTTCTGGCTTTGTTGTCCCGCAGTCATGGCGATATGTCCGCTATGAAGAATTTCAGTCCTTTCAAAGAATGAAACGACTTGAAAATAATAACATAGCCAATGGTTGTAACGATGAAGGAATGATTGCGGCCTGATGAAAAGATAAATAGAAAACAATAACTGTCTGACCACCCACACTTTTACTGTATAATACTAATAAAGAATTCTGGAGAACAAACAATGGAAAAAACCAACACTGAATCAGAACCAAAGGACGCACAAGGATACTTTGAACGGGGAAACGATCACTTAAACAAAGGGGAGACTTTTAAAGCCATTGACGACTTCAATGAAGCTATCGCGTTCAACAGGGACTTTGCAGAGGCTTATAATCACTGCGGAATTGCTTACGACAGCGTAGGAAAATACGATAAAGCAGCCGAATACTACGACAAAGCAATTAAGATAAAACCGGACTATGCAGACGCCTACGCCAACCGCGGAATACTCTACGCAAGAAACAGCAGTCTGAGCAGAGCGGTGGCTGATTTCACAAAGGCAATTGAACTTGATCCTAGGTTCGCAGAGGCTTACAACAACCGCGGGCTCACCTACGCCGTAACGGGAGCGTACAATAAAGCCATTGAGGATTTCAGTAAAACTCTTGAACTGATCCCGGAATACGACGAGGTATTTAACAACCGGGGTCTTGCCTATCTGGACGCGGGCAGGCAACAGGAAGCAGTTGCGGACTTCACAAGCGCCATAGGACTTAGAGCAGATTTTGCCGACGCCTTTTACAACCGGGGACTTGCCTATAAAATTTTAAAGAACGTGCCGCAGGCCCGTGATGATCTTAACGAAGCCCTAAAGCTGGCAGATAAAACCGGCAACACGCACCTTGAACAGCTTACAAGAAGGCAGCTGAGTTCCCTGGACTTGCCGGAGTAATTAAAGAAGGGTTTGCAGACAGGCAGGCCATATACCGGGCGGCACCATACAGAGATTTTACTTGCCGTTAATTAACCTTTCTTCAAGAAAGCGTTCACATATCCGGTAGAACGTTACCATTGATCTTATGTCAATCCACTCGTCTTTTGCATGTATGTTCCCCACAACGGGCCTGAAGATAACAACGGGAATTCCGTACTTGGTGATAAACCTTGCATCACTTGCTCCATCTTCATAAACGAAAGAGGCTTTTTCTCCCGTCACCTGCTCTATAATGGACTTGCACAGATGGTTTGGCTCAAGCTGCAGCGGCTCAGCGGACAGAATGAGTTCAGTTTTGATCTGATCTCCCAGGATAGAATCAACTTTTGTCATTATCTGATCGGTGGTATAAGGGGAAGGAAAACGTATGTCCAGATCGGCTTTAGCTTCTGCGGGAACGAGGTTGATCGTTTTATTCGGAGTGTTGAAGATAGTAACAGAGCAGGTAGGACACCAGTTTCCGGCATCTTCCTTCAGCGACTCAAAATAACGCTTCAGTTCCGAGAGCTTCTCGATCAGTATCTCAACCGCGTTTGCCCCAAGCCATGGACGCGCCGCGTGGCTTGAATGTCCCTCGCACAAAGCGCGCATATGAATCACCCCTTTTTCCGCCACCGTGATCTCGTTGAGACTTCCGCCATCAGGATTGATCGCCAGGTCGCATCTAAGACCAATATGATCAAACAGATACCCTATCCCGGATTCCCCGCCCTGTTCCTCGTCACAGGTGATCGCAATGCCCAGAGACGACCCCGGGTGCTTTTTATGAAAATTTGAGAAAAGCTCAAGCATAATGGACATTGCACCCTTCATATCCCCGCAGCCGGCTCCGAACATCTTCCCATGCTTGATTACGGTACCGTAAGCTCCCGCGTCGTTGTGATTGATAACGTCCAGATGGGAGATCAGCAGAACCTTGGGAGCATCAATGCCGCGGGGCATGGCTACCAGTGATGGAACGCCGACGCGGCGGTACTCTTTAACCACTACGCCGTCAGTCCTCTCCACCTGACACTTAACAAGATCATAGCACCTCTCAAGTTCATCTAGTCTCAGAGAGGTGCCGGGTATCGCAACGAGCTCTCTTGTAAGCTCTATTAACCTTTCTGTTATCTCATCCCTGTCTTTCATAGTTCCACTGCACCGGCAGTCTGCCTCTCAGGCGATCAAAAGTATCCAGACATGCCCTTAAGCTCCTTCCTAAAAATAAAAACTGACCTTTTGTGACTTTTCTGTCGCTGTTCAGATTAAAGTTTATTGGTAAAAATCCCTCCTTTTTTCCGGGACAGAACAAAACTCCCTCTTTGCTCATGATCTCAAGCAGCTTTTCTCCTTCCATTGGTCTTTCAGTCTTCAGGTTGCTCATTATCCATGCATCTTCGGGTACAAAGTAACGGGCTAATATGGAGGGATATGTTGCACCCGTTACTCTGGCGTTCACCTCGCACACAAATATCTCTGCTGACTCGCCTTTGAAAGCAACGATGAAATCAACCCCTGCCATGCCCCTGTATCCTTGCAAAAAAAGCCACCTGCCAACCACGCCGGCCTGACGAAGTATCTCCTCCTGCAGACCAGAGCGAGCCTCTAAATACGGAGGAGGAGAAAGGTTGCCCTGATGAACGCTCTGCTTGGACAGTATCTGCTCAGTAACATCGTAGATGAAAACTCCGTCTTCTCCGACAAAAAGCTGAGCGCTTGGAGAGTGAACTTCCTCAGTTCCGTTAACTCCCGGTTCAAGCCAGCCCTGCACCATGCAGTCTCCTTCCAGGAACATATATTCAGGCAGCTTCATGCTGCACCCGGAGAGGTTTATCTTCAGCATCCCCACTCCGGAAGCGCCTATCTGAGATTTCACTACGGCGTTTTTATATCCTTTTTTCTGAAGCAGCTTCACGCACGCCTCAACGTCGTCGTTGGAGGCAGCAATTTCAGTGTCGCATACCGGCAGGTTTGTTTCCTTCAGATGTTTATAAAGTGCAAGTTTGTTGTTGCACAGGCGGCTGGATTCCGGGTTATTTAAACAGCGCTTGCCCAGCCTGTGGGACCATTTTATTAAAGTCTCGTCGGTTACAAATCCATCAACAATCCCGGCTGGGTGATTCAGTACTTTCTGCATAAACCGCCTGGCGTTATCACTGATGTTGTCCGTGTCAATTGAATAAAAGTCCTCAGAAGACAGCAGTTCAATGCCTGGAAGCATTAAGTTCAGGTTCTCGCTGAAGTACCTCTTAAGTGACCGGCTTGGCTCGTGCGTAAGTACCAGCAGATTTTCCGGACTTTTATATACAATGCTTATTATCGGCAGCAGCCTGCCGCCGTAAGTCGTAACCCCGTGCACCTCGTCCTGAAGCTGGCTGAGCTGCGTTTCGTTTCCAAAAAAAAGCGACTTCAGGTTAACGAAAAAAATGGCCGACCCGTCCCGGAAATTCGGCAGTTGCCCTATATTTATATTAATGTTCAAAGAGGATCAGTGCTCCTAATAGCTAACGATACAAAGTTTTCTCTATTTTGTTTCCGTAAAGGTTCAGATGAAAAACCTCTTCAGGATCTTTTCTGTATTTTTCAGTAGTTACCATCCTTTTGTCAAAATAGCCAAAAGGCAGAACGGTCAGAACGTCCCATCTGTCAGGCACGTTAAGAAAGTTTCTTATCCCTTCAGCGTCAAACTTCCCTATCCAGCAGGAGCCCAGACCCAGGCTCCAGGCGGTCAGTATCATGCTTTGAGCCGCCCTTGTTGTGTCTATCTCACGCCACTTTGACCCTGGGTCAGTCAGAACGACCACCCCGAAGGCAGACTGTGATATGAACCGTCCACTTGTGCAGTATTTTGCCATATCTCTCAGCTTCTGCTTCTCCGTTATCAGAACAAACTCCCAGGGCTGATCATTATGGGCACTGGGAGCAAGCCTTCCTGCTTCAAGCACCTGCTGCATGACTTCAAAACTGACCTCTCTGTCCTGGTAGTACCTGACTGAACTTAAAGTTGAAACGCATCTGAAAACTTCCATTCAATGCTCCTGAAATTTAATCTGGATATACTATAAACAATTTAACGTACTGAGTTAACCCTGAACTGTTTTTCCTGATTGCAAATTTATAAATTTTAAAGTAGGGTTTTTAATCAACGCTTTTCGGAGAACCGTAATGCCTAAAAAAATATTAACCGCGCTTTTTATCTGTTCTTTAATCCTTACGGCAGTAGGATGTGATGATGACGATGATAATAACGAGGCTGCGTGCAATACACAAACAAGAATGATCGATCTGACAAATGGAGACTCAGCAAACAAAGCCACCAGCGAATGGGTCTGCGGAGAGCAGTTTGCGTTCCAGATATACGACGATGGTACCGGCAACAGCTCCAATATAGCCAAGTTCCACTACCGGGACACTTCCTGCGGGGATGCAACCCTGCTGCTGTCCGGGGATCAGAGAATAGATATGACCGGCATATCCCTGGGCCAGTCAGGCGCTCTGACGTTCTCTCAGACGTCAAACGTTGAATCACTGGACGGGCTCAGTGCTGAGTGCAGCTTAAGAGATAACTGCCGTCAGCTCTCCGAGTTCACAAACGGAGCGGCTAAAAGCTCCGCTACTACCAAATGGACGTGCCAGGAACCGGGAACGTCCGGCAGTACTTTTGACTTTGTGCTTTTTGAAGACGGCACCGGCTGCAGCTCCGGACTGGAACTTTTCAGTTACGCCGGCACGGGATGCGGACGTACCTTGACCGCCGACTCGGGAGGCGGAGAGCTCTTTATATTCAACATAGGGGGAGACGTTTCGGACACGGCTACGACCAAAACTTTCACGTTCAGCGAGTCATCAACCGACTTTCCGCTTTTTAATGGTAACGTAAGCTGCGAACAGATGGCCGCAACTCAGACTGAAATTGATACCGTCTGCGGAAGCTGACTTAAGCAAAGGTTATAAGAACAGAGGCGGCAGAAAAGGTTAAACGTCAAGGTTACTGACGTTCAGAGCGTTGTTTTCTATAAATTCTCTTCTTGGCTCCACCTGATCGCCCATAAGAATGGTAAATATCTCGTCGCTCTTGATGGCGTCTTCCACTCTGACCTGCTTGAGCACTCTTGTTTCAGGGTTCATAGTGGTTTCCCAGAGCTGTTCAGGGTTCATCTCCCCAAGTCCTTTGTACCGCTGTATATTAAGCCCTTTTTTTCCGCTCTCAAATACAAAATCGCACAGTCCGCTAAGACTCTGGAACTGGTGAACCTCTTCCCCGTCCTTCAGTTTATATGGCTTGGAGCCTATGGCTGATATGGATTCACACAGCCTTCTCAGTTCTGCAAAATCCGGTGAGTTCAGAAAGTCAAAATCAATCGTTACCGCTCTTCTTCTGCCGTTTTCTCTGAACGCGTAGCTGATCTTGCTTGAATTGTGCTCAGAGTCCTCTTCAAGTTTCCAGTCAATATCCTCTACTTCAGGATAGCTCGACGCTATCCAGTCCTTTATCCCCTCTAAATGCGGGTCAAGCTGTGACTCGTTGTCCAGTTTCAGATGCTTTTTCTTAAAATCCACCCTGTTTGCAAAGGCGTCAACGATCTTGGCATTCCATCCTCTCATCTCTATTTTTTCAAGCAGCCTGTTATAAAGAATGGATTTTTTTATGATCTCAACAAGCCTGCTGCCTTTTATCCCCTTGGAACTTCCGTTAAGGGACTGCTCAATCTCCAGTCCTTCAGCTCCCAGTTGCAGCAGGTAATCCTCATATTCACCGTCGTCCTTTAAATACTTCATGGCCTTTCCCTTCCCGACGCGGTAAAGCGGAGGCTGTGCCACGTAAAGATAGCCGTTTTCAATAACCGGGGAAAAATGCCTGAAGAAAAGGGTCAGAAGGAGAGTTCTGATATGCGAGCCGTCAACGTCCGCATCGGTCATCAGGATTATTTTGTGGTAACGTATCTTCGTAATATCAAAATCCTCATCGCTGCCTATGCTGGTTCCAAGCACGGTTATCGTGGTGCTGATCTCTTCGTTCCCAAGCATTTTGTAAAGCTGCGCTTTCTCCACGTTCAGGATTTTTCCTTTAAGAGGCAGAACTGCCTGATTGTATCTGTCCCTGGCCTGCTTTGCAGAACCTCCGGCTGATTCGCCCTCTACGATGAATATTTCCGCTTTTTCAGGGTCTCTTTCCTGACAATCTGCGAGCTTTCCTGGAAGTGAACCGGAATCAAGCACCCCTTTTCTTCTTGTAAGCTCTCTTGCCTTACGCGCGGCTTCCCTTGCCTTTGCCGCTTCCACGGCTTTTTCAACGACCTTCTTTCCCACTGCGGGATTCTCCTCAAAAAACGTTCCGAGTTTATCATTCAGCAGAGTTTCCACAATGCCTTTTACGTAAGTGTTGCCCAGTTTGGTCTTTGTCTGTCCTTCAAATTTCGGGTCGGGGATCTTTACGCTTATCACGGCGGTGAGTCCCTCCCTGACGTCTTCACCGCTCAGGGAAGCTTTAAGGTTTTTCAGCAGGTCCTTATCCTCTGCGTACTTGTTTATGGTTCTTGTAAGAGCAGTTCTGAAACCCGAAAGATGGGTTCCCCCCTCCACGTTATTGATGTTGTTGGCATAGGTGAAGATGGTCTCGGCGTAGGAGTCGTTGTACTGCATTGCCACTTCCACCCTGGCGTCATCTTTTGAACCTTCCACGTAGATGACCTCCGGGTGAAGCGTTCTTTTGTTCCTGTTAAGTTCCTCTATAAAGGCGCTGATGCCTCCCTCGTAGATAAAGTCCTGCTCCCTGCCGGTCCTTTCATCTCTTACCTCTATCTTCAGCCCTTTGTTAAGAAAGGCTATTTCTCTTATTCTGTGGGCGAGCGTGTCGTAGTTGAACTGATCTATCTCAAAGATCGTACTGTCCGGTCTGAACCTTATTTTCGTTCCGGTTCTGTCAGTATTACCCGTGACCTTCAGCGAATTTACAGATTCTCCCTTTTCATATTCCTGAAAATACACCCTGCCGCCCCTTCTGACTTCAAGCACAAGGGATTCTGACAGAGCGTTCACGACCGTAACGCCAACGCCGTGCAGCCCTCCTGACACTTTATACACCTTGCCTTCAAACTTCCCACCGGCGTGAAGCTGCGTCATTACCACTTCAGCCGCGGATTTGCCGGAGTCTTCATGCTCATCCACCGGTATTCCTCTGCCGTTGTCCTCAATGGTAACGCTTTCATCCACGTGAATGGTGACCTTTATCGTATCGCAGTAACCGGCAAGCGCCTCGTCCACGCTGTTGTCAAGCACCTCAAATACAAGATGATGAAACCCTCTTGAACTGGTATCGCCAATATACATATCAGGTCTCTTCCTCACTGCTTCAAGTCCCGGCAATACCTTGATCTGCTCTGCGGTATACGAGTCGGTCACGGAAACGCTTTCAGGGGATACTTCTGGGCTCAGTTCCAAACGTTCTTCGTTCAAGCTATGACCCTCCGTAATTTATGATGTAAAACGCTAATAAAAGTAACTGTAAAAGGCATAAAAGTAAACAACTTAAGCGGGCTTTTTCTTTACCCTGATCACTTGTGATAATTAAAAATTTTCATCACAGACCATAAGACGCTAGCTGATCCTGGGAATGGTTATTCCCGTCTGCTTCTGGTACTTCCCTTTCTTGTCCGCGTAAGAGGTCTCGCACTCCTGATCTGACTCAAAGAACAGAACCTGAGCTATGCCCTCGTTGGCATATATCTTAGCGGGGATCGGAGTGGTGTTTGATATTTCAAGGGTTACATACCCCTCCCATTCAGGCTCAAACGGCGTGACGTTCACGATGATCCCGCACCTTGCGTAAGTGGACTTACCAACGCATACCGTTATCGTGTTCCTTGGAATTCTGAAATACTCCACTGTCCTTGCAAGAGCAAAAGAGTTCGGGGGCACCACGCAGACCTCGTCACTGATCTCAACAAAGGATTTTTCATCAAAGTTCTTAGGGTCCACCAGTGAATTGAACACGTTCGTAAACACCTTGAACTCATCGCTCACCCTGATGTCGTAGCCGTAGGAAGAAAGGCCGTAGGAGATCACGCCTTTGCTGACCTGATCCTCAACAAAAGGCTCTATCATCCCGTGCTCCAGTGCCATTTTGCGTATCCAGTGGTCGGGTTTAACGCTCATTTATGTTCTGTTACTTCCATAAAATCAGATCTCAACGGCTGAGACCAGAAACTCAGAAAAGATGCAGTACTATACCTGTATAATAATTCAGTTACAAATAAAATTCTAAGTGTAGCTGGATACAACTTTATCAATGCCCGCTCTGCTTTTCTCCACTGCCCTGTAAAAATTCATCAAGTCTATGGCTTTTAAGGTGTTCTGCTCGTTAAGGTTCGTGTACCTTTTTCTGTCCAGCTTGAAATACTTCTCCTCGTACGCATCAGTAACATACCTTGCGCACAGTTCAACTGTAACTACCTTGATGCCATCGTTGATCGCAAGTTTTTCGTCCTGGGTTAAGAACTTTGCAGTTGACATATAACCCCTGATCAGTGAACTGAACAACCCCAGATCAAAGGATATCACCCCGCCTTTGGACGCCATGCACCAGCTTCTCACCATATCCCCTATATCGTAAACGATCTTGTTCTTTCCCATGGTATCCAGGTCAAGAAGGCACAGTACTCTGTGACAGGTCTCCTCAAACCGTACGTTGCTGGCTTTCAGATCACCATGTATCACCCGGTCGGGAAGCTCCCCGACCGCCTTTTCAATCTCACTGTACTTTTTAACGATACTTTCGGTCATTCTGTTCAGCAGTTCATACCTGTCAGAAGATCTGTTCTTGTTATTGATCTTCTCAAGCTGTGAGATTATCTCCCCGGTTTTATGGAACTTCGGAATACTGAACTTAAAAGTATAGTCCAGGTCCGTAAGAACGTTATGGAACCTGCCTATCATAGCAGCGGCTTCATAAGCCTGTTTCGGGGTAAAATTATCAATGGACCTGCCGGGTATATAGGTAAGTATTCTCCATATTTCGCCCCCTTCCTCATAACCAAGTCTGCCCCCTTTTACAGGCAGCAGCGCCGGGGTCGTAAGGCCCTTTCGTTCAAGATATTTGGTAACGGCGTCAATATCTTCAAGGAGCTTATAAGAGAAAGTATCATGGAGTTTCTGAACTATGTACCTGTCGTTATTAGTGCGGACCAGGTACGTATCGTTGATCAGTCCTCCGTCAAGAACTTCAATCATGGCAAGCTCTTCAAGGTTGAATTTCTGAAAAACCGACGCAACGCGTTCTTTATTGTCCGTATCAGTCTGGTTCATAAGAATCTGGGTCATTGTTTATTAAATGTGATAATATAACACACATTTCGTAAATGTCAGATAGACGCGGGGACCCGGCGTACCTAAGCTTACTGCTATGCCTGAAAACAACTCATATTTAGTACCTTCAAGCACCGTCACAGCTGAACAGAAGATTAAAAAAAGCAGATTTATCGCGACCGTAGGCCGCGCAAGCGGAAAAAAAGAGGCAAAGACGTTCATTGAAGAAGTTTCCGCCAGTCATCCCAGCGCTTCACATAACTGCTACGTTTTTATCGCCGGAGAGCCCGGCGGCTCCGCCGATATAGGAATGGGGGA
>CAZUNK010000118.1:0-2196 GCA_964622285.1 uncultured Spirochaetia bacterium | reverse complement strand
GGTCAGCAGGATGAACCAGCCGGGTATGGTGACGTTAAAGCCCACTCCTCCCGCAAGTATTCTGAGCAGAAAACCAAAGGAGATAAAAAACAGCTCTATTATAACGATGTCCTTGAGCAAAAAGGTGTAAGACAGGGACACTGCAAGGTAACACGCAAGTATGATCAGGTAAGCCGGGCTGATATTAAGCGCCAGAAATCCTCCGAGGACCAGAAGAACCGCCCCGGTGATAAGCGCGGAGGCGGGGTTTATTTCTCCGGACGCAACGGGACGGTTTTTCTTGACCGGGTGCTTTCTGTCGGACTCCCTGTCTGAAAGGTCGTTAAGTATGTAGCCAACCGAAGCGATAAAGGAAAAAGAGAAAAAAACCGTCAGACCCACAAGGAAGTTGTTCAGGCTTTCAAATAAAGTCCCGGCAAAAAACGACGGAGCGATTACCAGACAGTTTTTTACCCAGTGCTGCGGACGAAGCAGCAGAACGTAGTTCCGTGCGTGTGATCTCATTTTTGAACCATTCTACAATCTTTACGATTTATTTCAATTCAGGTGTATATTTAAAGGGCGATGGCCGAAGATGCCGAAAAAGAGTTTATGATAATATCACACCGGGGCGCAAGTCACTATGAACCTGAAAACACCATGGCATCGTTCAGAAAAGCCCTCAGCCTGGGCGCGCAGATGATAGAGTTTGATGTCAGAGCGAGCCTTGACGGCGAGCTTGTGGTCATGCACGACAGGACGGTGAACAGAACGACAGACGGGAAGGGGCACGTAAGGGATAAAACGCTGGATGAACTAAAGGAGCTTGACGCGGGCAACGGAGAGAATATCCCGGCGGTAGAAGAGGTAATATCGGAGCTCAGGGGCAGAACGAAATTCGTGATAGAGCTTAAGGAGTACAACACAGAGGACGCTTTACTTGACATAATACGAAGGCACGGGGCTTTAAACGATGTATTTATCGTGTCGTTCCATAAAAGAATACTTAAAAGGATAAAGTGCACGGAGCCGCAGGTCCGTACCGGTCTGATAAAGGTCTTTCCCTTTGGTATACAAAAAGACTGCAGCTTCTGCGGCGCTGATGCGGCTGCGGTCTTCAGGTATTTTGTAAGCTCCGGGCTGGTGCGGAAAGTTAAGGAGGCGAATCTGGAGCTGTTCGTATGGACGGTTAACAGCAAACGGCCCGCGCTTAAGATGAAAGAGATGGGCGTAAGGGGCATAATTACTGACAAACCGGACCTGCTCTTGTAAGATAGAACCAATGGACAGAGCGTACTTTGACTATAATGCAACTACTCCGGTTGATCAGAGAGTTATAGATGAGATGCTTCCTTATTTCCGCTGTGACTACGGAAATCCGTCAAGCATTCATTCACCGGGAAACAGGGCAAAAGCGGCGCTGGATATATCAAGGGAAAAAGTAGCGGGACTTATAAGCGCCAGGCCCCGGGAGATCATCTTTACCAGCGGGGGCAGCGAGTGCAATAACTACCTGATCAAAGGGCTTGCGGAGTCAATGAAGGAAAAAGGAAACCATATAATCTCCACCCAGGTGGAGCACGCCTCCACGCTGGAGACCCTCAGGTACCTGGAAACTGCCGGATTTGATGTTACGTACGTGGGGGTGGATAAAGATGGAATAATAGACCTCGGCGAGCTTGAGGAAGCCGTTTCTGAAAAGACGGTGCTTATAACCTGCATATTTGCAAATAACGAGACGGGAGTTATAAGTCCGGTTGGGGAGATAAGCGGCATATCAAAAAAGCACGGAGTGATCCTTCATACAGACGCGGTGCAGGTCCTGGGCAAACTGCCGCTGGACGTTCAGAAGGTGCCCGTTGACGCCGCGTCCTTTTCCTCTCACAAGGTGTATGGTCCAAAAGGGGTCGGGGCGGCTTATATAAGGACCGGACTGAGTCCCGCTGCGCTGCTGCACGGCGGAGGACAGGAAAAAGGAAGAAGGTCAGGTACCGAGAACGTTCCGGGGGTAGTGGGATTCGGCAGGGCGTGTGAGCTGGCTGCGGAACTGTTCACCGAGGAAAACGGGCGCGTTAGTGAACTGACGAGGGTTCTTGAGAGCCGCGTGCTAGAAAGCATAAAAGGGGTCAGAGTCAACGGCGGCGGCGCAGAGCGCCTTTCAAACACGCTAAGCTTCAGCTTTGATGAGGCCGAGGGGGAATCGCTTGTGATCAATCT
>CAZUNK010000117.1:0-7117 GCA_964622285.1 uncultured Spirochaetia bacterium | reverse complement strand
GCTATGGCCATGGCGGTTTCCGCTTTTCTGAACAAGGACGTCAGCAGAATAGTTTTTGCCAGGCCCGCGGTTGAAGCGGGAGAAAAACTTGGGTTTCTGCCGGGCGACCTTCATGAGAAGGTAATTCCATATCTAAGACCTCTTTTTGACGCTCTTTATGAGATGATGGACATAGATAAAGCCACAGATCTGATAGACAAAGGGATTATAGAAATAGTTCCCCTTGCCTTTATGAGAGGAAGAACGCTCAATGACGCGTTCGTGATCCTTGACGAGGCTCAGAACACCACGTCAAATCAGATGAAGATGTTTTTAACGCGGCTGGGCTTTAACTCTAAAACGGTGATAACGGGTGATAAAACCCAGGTGGATCTTGCCGGAGATAAGAGTTCAGGGCTGACCGACGTTGAAACTCTGCTGAAGAACGTTGATGGAATTGATTTTGTGTATTTCAATAAAAACGACGTGGTAAGACATCCGCTGGTAAAGAAAATAATTGAGGCTTATGAAAACGCGCATGAGTCCTTTGATATCAACTTACATCAAGAGTGATTTTATTGTCTGTAAACAGACCGTTATGAAAAGAACTTTTTTCCTGCTTGCTTTTCTGCTTTTCTGCTCCGGGTGCAATAAGACTTGGAAGGACCCGGGCTTGACCGTGCCTGCGTCAGAACTTCCGATTGCGGTCATAGCTTCGGTGCCAAACGCCTATAACGGCGCGGGAATTATAATTAAAGGGGTAGTGTGGGACCTTGTAAGCGATGAACTTACCTATACGCTGAACGACGCTGAAGAGACGGTCAGCTACCTTTTCTTTAAGGTTGCGGATCAGAAAGGGAACTTTGTGAACGTGTACGCAGAAGAGCCCGCAGGCTTAAAGGAAGGGGACATAGTTGAGGTCAAAGGCATTTACAGAAAAGATATGACAACGCAGAAAAGATATTTCAGAAATGAGATTGAAGCGGTAAAGGTCACGGTGACCGGCTCGTCAATCAAAGCGGCGGAATAAAAAATCAGATAAGCCGCAAAGGCTCTACAGCAGCTTCTCTTTTTCTATTATCTGCTCTCTTGAAGGTCCAACTGAAACAAGCCATACCGGAACTCCGGTGCATTTCTCTATCAGGTTTATATAACTGACCGCCTGGGGCGGCAGACCGGAGAGGGTTTTTACCCCCTGGATGTCCTCTTTCCATCCCTCTATCTCTTCATAAACCGGGGTGCATCTGCAAAGCTCGTCAAAGCATGAAGGAAAATAATCTATCACCTGTCCGCAGAGCCTGTAGCCGGTGCATACTTTGAGCCTGTCAAAGCCTGAAAGCACGTCCATCTTGGTCAGCGCGAACGAGGTTATTCCGTTTACCATAATGGAGTATTTAAGAGCAACCATATCAAGCCAGCCGCATCTTCTGGCCCTGCCCGTGGTCGCTCCGAACTCGGCTCCGTCCGTTCTTAATTTATCTTCCACCTCGCCCTGCTCCTGCGACGGAAAAGGTCCCTCTCCCACTCTCGTGGTATACGCTTTCACCACCCCCACCACGTGATCTATCACCCTGGGACTTACCCCGCTTCCGGACGCAACCCCTCCCGGTCCGACGCTGGAGGAGGTAACGTAAGGATAGGTGCCAAAGTCTATATCAAGAAGCGCTCCCTGAGCTCCTTCAAAAAGTATTGATCTGCCCTCAGACACATGCCGGCTGAGAAGCACGGAGGTGTCGGTCACATAGGGTCTCAGATACTTTCCGTATTCAGAGTAGGTTTTATGTACCGCTTCAAGATCCACGGGGTCAGAGTTCAGCACCCTGGTCAGGTACAGGTTTCTTTCACCGGTAACTTCCTTGAGCCGCCTTGCAAGCAGGTCCGGACAGGTAATATCAAAAAGCTTAATTCCCCGCCTTGCGTACTTGTCCTCGTACACGGGACCTATTCCCCTGCCCGTGGTACCGATCTTTGAGCCGCCCTTTAGCTGCTCCCGCCTTTTATCTATCTCCTTATGGTAAGGCATTATAACGTGAGCACGGTCGCTGAGCCGGAGGTTCTCCGGACTGACGTCAAACCCCGAGGCTCTCAGTCCCTCTATCTCCTCTATCAGCACCCCGGGATCAACTACCGCCCCGTTGCCGATCACTGAGACTTTGTTCTTTCTCAGTATGCCGGACGGTATATGATGAAGCACGACCTTTCGGCCGTCAACGATTATAGTGTGACCCGCGTTGTTGCCGCCCTGGTACCTGACGATAACGTCTGCTTTGTCGGCTATCAGGTCAACGACCCTTCCCTTGCCTTCATCCCCCCACTGCGATCCAAGCACGACCAGGTTCGGCAAAGCTAAAGATCTCCTTTGAACAGCGTTTCAAGGTCTTCAAATTCTTTTTTTATTCCGCTTTTTGATTCTATAAGCTCAAGTTTTTTTGAGTTCTGCACTATGATCTTTCCATAGGAAGTAAGCGCGCCCGGGCCGCTCTGCTCAGAGGGAGCCATGCCGTTACCGCAGTCAAGGATCACCTTAAAGCCGCTTGACCTCAGCCACTGAGCTATCCGTATTGCCTTGCTGCGGAGTTTCTTGGTCTTTGGTATCACTACAAAGTGAGCCTGGTTGTCCTCCAGGTGTATTTTAGTTGCTGAAAGCACCTGCTCAATATCTATAGCGAATCCCGTCGCGGGTGCGCTTCGTCCGTATTTCTGAACGAGGTTGTCGTACCTGCCCC
The DNA here is from genome assembly GCA_964622285.1 of uncultured Spirochaetia bacterium. Taxonomy (GTDB): domain Bacteria; phylum Desulfobacterota_D; class UBA1144; order Nemesobacterales; family JAJCZQ01; genus CAZUNK01. The sequence continues at coordinate 4,412 of CAZUNK010000117.1, read as the reverse complement.
CCATTACCAGGGGATTGTGCACATGGTCGGAGGAAAGGACCTGAAAGGTAACTCCCGTGTAGTAGTTAAATCCCCTTATATCTCCCACGTCGATCACTGTATCGCACATTATCTGATATTCGTTAATTACCTGCATTACTTTTTCCAGTTCCCCGACGTACTTCCGGAATATCCTATTCTCCTTTAATCTCTTCAGAGTGGTCTTACCGTCAGACAGGCTGCAGAAATCTATTATCAGATGCCTTGTCTTCTTATCAAGAGTGGACTTTTTCAGTATGGATTCAATTACTTCAAGCTGCCTTTTTCTCAGCGCGAGCTCAAACTCTTCTTTAAGGTCCCCGAGCGCGGAAAACGTGGCCTTAAGTATTCCGCTGTGCCCTATATCAAGGACCATGTCCTTGAGTCCCAGCTTTTTAAGGGATTTAATTGCAAGTGCTATCACCTCAGCGTCACACTCCAGGGTTTTTGACCCTATGAGCTCGCAGCCCGCCTGAAATATCTCCCTTTCCTTACCGCTGCTTTTCTCCTCAAACCTTACTATTCTTCCGCTGTAGCACAGCCTGAGATGGGTATCTTCAAGTTTAAGCTGCGTTGCAACTATACGTCCTATCTGAGGAGTGATGTCGGGCCTTAATACAACGATCTCTCCCGTTGAGGGGTCCACGAACTTGATGAGCTTGGACTTGAGCTCCTCCCCAAGACCTATAGTCATTGTATCAAGATACTCAAAAAGAGGCGTTATGACCCTTTTGTATCCCCATTTTGAAAATTCCTCAAGCAGTCCATCCTCCACCCGCCTGAGCCTCTCCGCACGTTCGGGACCAAAATCTTTTACGCCCTGAGGCAAGGAAATGTTTCTGTCCATCAGAATTTGACCTGCGTTAGGGAAATTATATCAGGGATCTTAAGTATTTTGCCCATAAGCTCCTCGCAGACCGGGGAATCAACGTTCGTAAAAACAACTGCTCTCCCGCCGATCTTTTCTCTGCCAAGGTGCATAAGACCAATATTGACCCCATGCTCACCAAGCAGCGAGGTCATTGAAGCGATGAATCCGGGTTTATCATAGTTCTCACTGTAAAGCATATAGCCTTTGGGTTTTACGTCAACCGGTATGCCGTTGAGCCGGACAAACCTTGCCTCGTCCCTGCCGAATATCGTTCCGGACACTCCTGTTTTTGCTTTTGAAGTTGTAACGGTAACGTCTATCAGGCTGGTATATTCCTTTGCAGTTTCCGTTTTTGACTCCACTACCTTAATGCTGCGGTCCCTGGCTATTACCGGAGCGTTCACGTAGGTAACCACCATGTCCATCATGGGAGATAAAAAACCCTTGAGAGCCGCTACGGTAAGGGGCTCGGTGTTAAGCTTTGAAACCTCTCCTGCAAACTCGATCCTTATCTCCTTGACTGCGCCTTTGCATATCTGCCCGTGAAGAATTCCGATCTTTTCCGCAAGGTTCAGGTAAGGTTTCATGGACTTTAGCTGATCAAGGCTCAGCGACGGCATGTTAACGGCGTTTCTTACCACGCCGCTGGTGGCAAAATCAACTATCTGCTCCGCAATTGCGACCCCTACTTTCTGCTGCGCCTCCTCGGTTGACGCTCCAAGGTGTGGGGTATGAACTATTTTTTCATCAACTCCGAGAATCGGGTCGTTACCGTCAAGCGGCTCGGTGGAGTAAACGTCCATACCGGCCCCCGCTATTCTGCCTTTCTTCAGCGCGTCGATCAGGTCCGTTTCATTTACTATGCCGCCCCTTGCGCAGTTGATTATAAGAACGCTCTTTTTCATTTTTCCTATCATCTCTGCGTTTATCAGATCCTTTGTTTCAGAAGTAAGAGGGGTGTGTATGCTTATCACGTCGGAGGTTTTCAGCAGCTTATCAAGTGAGACCAGCTGCACGCCCAGCTTTGCAACCGCCTCACGGGTTAAAAAGGGATCGTACGCAATTGCGTTCATCTTTATTCCTATGGCACGTTCGGCAACCAGTTTTCCTATGTTTCCAAGACCTATGAAACCAATGGTCTTTCCGTACAGTTCAACTCCCTTGTACTTGCTTCTCTCCCATTTTCCTGATGAAAGGGAGCAGTGCGCCTGCGGTATTTTTCTTGCAAGCGAAAAAAGAAGAGCGAGGCTGTGCTCCGCGGTTGTAATGGCGTTTGCTTCCGGAGTGTTCATAACAACTATGCCGTTTCTCGTGGCCGCTTCAACGTCAACGTTGTCCACCCCAATGCCGGCTCTGCCTATTACCTGTAAGCTGCCCTTAGAGGCTTCTATTACCTCTTTTGTGACTTTTGTGGCGCTTCTCACGATCAGTCCCTGGTAGTTCTTTATATCTTTCAGCAGATCCTGAGGCGAGGTCGTTTTGTTCACGACCAGGTCAACGTCTGCGTCTCTGATGATCTTTTCGCCTTCTTTAGAAAGGCCGTCAGTGGCTAATACTCTCAAATTTTTTCCTCCGGGAGTGGCAGGTCTGATAAAGCTATCAAATATATTTGAGACTGTGATTTTGTCAATTTAAAAACCCTGTAATTTAAGCCCGGTTGATCGTTTAAAAGAGACTGAAACATAAAGAACTGGCTGGATAGAGGTTTGACTAATTATTCATAATCTGGCATATAATCATATGGAGGAAAAGAAAAGTAAAATAATCATATGAGGAAGATAAAGAAGGCTGGAATAATATCAAAACTGTATTTAATGTTATTTTAGCTGTGCTGATTTTAGCATATCTCGTGCTTGGTTTATATGTTTTTGGTGATTCTATTCATGGAAATTATCAAGAGAAGTTAAAATAAAGTTTAATTGCTTTTGTAATATTATCAACATCAATAGTAGGCGGTGCATATGTATTTATTAAAATATATATTGAGAATCAATTAACAGTAAAGGAGAAGAAAATGATAAGAGAATATGAGAGACATGTTGATAAGAAATTTGCTGAACAAACTCAACGTATGAACGAAAAGTTTAACGAAATAGACAAGAAATTTGATGAGCAAGCTCAGAGTATTGGAGCTTTACTTGCGATAGTAAAATCCTTGGTGAAAGAGGAAAAAATTCCTCCTCACGATCCCAATACTATATCTGAATAAACGTTCCTATATTGGACACACACTGAATGTAATAAGGTTGATACACGGTGTTTAACAGTAAAGGAGAAGAAAATGATAAGAGAATATGAAAAACATGTTGATAAGAGATTTGCAGAGCAAGCTAAAAGAATTAAAGAAGAAATGAGCAAATTATTTGATGAAAAAACCCAAAACGCTATAGATTCAACTATTAAAAAATTAGAAACTGAAGGTTATATCAAGGGACCTGATTCCCGTTAGGTCATACATTCCAGCTACATAAACATTCCACTACTGGCGCACCCTTCATGTAAGAAGTAGCCCATTTAAATATACAAGCCCTAAATAACTTACTTATTTCGGCACTACTCCTGACTTGCGCAGCGAATTTAAATAATGGGGAAAATATACAATAGTGCCGAAAACCTATTTCTTCCCCTTTCTTTTTATCTTCTTTTTCTGTAATTCCGTCTTTTCTTTTATGTTTATCAAGTCTTTCTGATAATTTCTCTTTACATATATTTTATATAACTCATTTACTTCATTCGGAATGTTTGGATGTTCTTCAATATTATTGAGAATACTATTTATTTTTGCGACTGACAACTTTCCTCTATATTTTGATTCTTTAACTTCTTTCTTAAGAGTATCTACAGTTTTCACCTTTGCAAATCTAAACTCAACAAAACTTTTTTCCTTTATAGCTTTAGGTAATTCTCTTGGGAGAACAATAACTGTATCATCAACAAATCTACCTTTCTTTACAGTCGATATGTTAATGATAATAACTTTTATATCTCCGTCCTTATCTTCCGTAGGTTTAGTAAGTATAAAAAATATATGCTCCCCTTTCGGAGTGTCATACATAAAAGCATCACATTGTTCAGGAAAATCGTTAGTAAAATTATAAGAAGGCACAATAACTCATCAATTCTAAAAACTTCTATCTATTAAGTATTGTGCATCTTCAAGGTCTTCTTTAAAACCTTCTATTCGGGCTTCAGTAAAACCCACCGCTCTGCAAATATCTTCCACTGTAATAGGAATATAATTCCTTCCTTTGTAGTTCTCATCAGTGCCAGGTTTTTTCCACTCGGGACAATTCTCTTTTTTATGAGTATAATCTCTTAACTCATACTGCGTGTAATCTTTGAACTGTTCCCAAAGACTATCCATTATTTCACGGTCCGCTCTGCTTAATTTGCCTAAATCATCCAGCGTTATTCCTTCCTTAACTGAAACAGTCCTTCTTCTAAGGTTTGCCTTGTCAATCCTGCTTTCCCATCCGTTTGGCTTTGATGGTTGTTCTCCCTTAATTAAATATAAAGTTTCAGA
>CAZUNK010000116.1:0-3713 GCA_964622285.1 uncultured Spirochaetia bacterium | reverse complement strand
CATCTGCCATACGGGTGAGTTCCTTCTGTCTTTTTCAGGAAATTCCCTGAATCTGTTCGGGTTAAAGAAGGGATAGGAGGCCATGGCAAGGATCTCTCCCGTGCCTGGGTTCATCGCGATGGCCATTCCACTGTCCGCGTTGGTTTTTACAATGCCGCTTTTAAGTTCCCTCTCCACTATATGCTGTATGGTGGAGTCGATCGTCAGCTGTACTTCATATCCTCCGGTTGAGCTTTTAAGGTCAACGGGAGCACCGAGTATCTGTCTTCCCTTAGCGTCCTTTCTGAACCTTATTTTTTGAGGACTTCCGGACAGCACGCTGTTCATGGTGTACTCTATTCCCTCAATGCCTTTTGAGTCTATATTGGTGAAGCCAAGTACCTGTCCGAGCATGTATTCATTGGGATATACCCGCCTGGGTTCCTTTAAAAATCCTATACCTTCAATGTTCAGGTTCTTTAATTCAGTTACCAGCTTCTCATCCGCCAGTCTTTTCATCCATACAAAAGATTTGTTTGATGAGATCAGGGCAAGAATTTCCTTGTAGGTGAAGCTGCTGTTCCCGGATACTTTTCTGGCGAATTTCTTGGGGTCCTTGATCCGTTTTGGATTTATGTAAATGGAGCTTGTATCAACGCTTGTGGCAAGATACCTGTTGTTTCTGTCAACTATGTCTCCTCTTCTGGGCAGAAGATTGAACGACCCAAAATGCTGTTTTTGCGCTATCTGGAGTGATTTGTTACGGTCCAGTACCTGCAGCGTGAATGCCTTATGGGCTATGGTGGTAAATAATAAAAAAACAACGAGGGCAGAAAGATATATCTTCCATTTGCTTATTCCGGAACCTGCCCTGTAATAACGAGATTGATTACAATTTCGTTTTTTTCTCATTTTCATTTTCTATGGCTGACAATAGTTGCTCTTTCCATATAAAAAATGTCGTTCTGGGAGGGGTACCTGAATCCCAGATTGTTGGCTATGATCTCCAGCTTGTGCGGCGACTGCAGGTTGGACAGCTCAGCTCTCAGCTTCTGTCTTTCCTGTACCAGTGATTTTTCTGTTTTAGTGTTCTTTGATATGGAGTAACCCACATCTAACTGGTCAACTCTTAACTTCACGAAAGTTATTGCGGTTGCCAGAATCAGAATTATCGTTATCAGCGCTATGGATCTTGTATTCATTTTTATACCCTCTCTCCAATTCTCATTTTGGCGCTTCTGCACCTTGGATTTTCTGAAAGCTCCTCCCTGCCAGGTACTACGGGGGATTTGGTCAGTATTTTCAAAGTGCTTTTTTTCTGACATCCGCACACGGGCAGGTCCGGTGGACAGATGCAGCTTAAACTGAGGTGTTTAAAGTGGTTTTTAACAACCCGGTCTTCAAGGGAGTGAAAGGATATTATTATCAGGCGACCTCCGGGTTCCAGAAGCTCCGCCGCTTTTTCTATAAATGTCTTTAAGTTCTCAATCTCGTTGTTTACCGCTATTCGAAGAGCCTGGAACGTTTTTGTTGCAGGATGTTTTCCTTTTGGATGGAATTTTTTGGGAATTGAATCTGAAACGATCTCCGCCAGTTCCGCTGAGGTTTGCAGAGGTCTGGACTTGCGTGCATTGACGATGGACCTGGAGATCCTTTTTGAAAAACTTTCCTCTCCGTAGTTTCTTATCAGACCTTCAATTTCTTCCGCGGTCATTTCGTTCAGCAGATCAAACGCGGTGAACTGAAGATTGGTGTCCATTCTCATGTCAAGAGGACCGTTGCTTGAAAAACTGAACCCCCTGTTGCTTTCCAGCTGAAAAGACGACATGCCAAGGTCCGCAATTATTCCATTTACTTTTTTCACTCCCAGCTCCGTTAAAGCACTGTCAATGTCTGCAAAGTTCTTGTTTACAAGGGTCACCTGGCTTTTAAATGGTCTTAGATGCTGTTCGGCGTGCATAAGGGCTTCTTCATCTATGTCCAGGCCTATTATCTGTGACTTGTAATCTGACATTTCAAGAAGCTGCATGGAGTGTCCCCCCAGTCCTACTGTGGCATCCACGTATATGCCGTCTTCCACCGGGCGAAGGTACTCAATGGCTTCCTTCTGTAGCACCGTTTTATGCACCGGCACATGCTGATTAACTTTTGTGGCGAATTTGTTCATTTTTATAGTCCGTATTCTGAAAGAATCTCCCTGCTTCTGTTAAACTGCAGGTGTGAGCTTTTGAATTCCTGCTCATACCAGATGTTTTTGTCCCATATCTCAATTTTTTTCAGCATTCCCACCATTACCACTTCTTGCGTGATGCCCGCATGGCTTCTCAGCACCTGAGGTATTAAAACCCTGCCTTGTCCGTCAACCGGGCAATCTGACGCTCCTCCCATCAGATATCTCATAGAGGCAAGCAGATCCTCTTTAAACTGCGGCAGAGCGGACATTCTGTTCTCAATCTCCTTCCATTCCTGAAGGGGGTAGGCAACCAGACATCTATCAAAGTTCGTTATAACAAAGATCTCCTCGTCGTATTTTTCACGACAGATCTCTCTGAATTTAGAAGGAATACTGACCCTTCCGTTGTTAGTTACCTTGTGTTCGTATTGTCCGCGAAACATAATTAACCAGATTATACCATTTTATGCCAAAATGTATACTTCCTATGCCATTTGATTACGATATAAGAAATAAGTTAAAATGTCAAGCAGTATATAAATCAATAAGGAAATTATGTTTTTTTAAGCAGTTTTTATTCCGATGATAAATGCCAGATATTTTCATAAGGCTTCATAAGAAAAGTCAGAACGTATTGCTGCAGTCCATTCTGGGCAGCTATTCACATTTGATGTGGGTGAGAACTGAAGATCAGAAGAATGCGATTGTCAGAGTGGCAACGACCGACGACCTTTATCAGGAAACCACCAGGGTACTTGAAGGTATAAGGTCGCAGGTCAGCTACGATATTGTAAAAATTGATAAATGAGCGTGGATAGCGGTATTGCTAAAAGCTGGGGCTTGGTTGGGCTGTTTACTTTTATAAGCAGGATCATTGGCTACTGCAGAGACGTTATAATTGTCTATTTTTTCGGAGCTTCATACCAGACTGATGCATTTTACGTTGCGTTCCGTATACCTAATCTTCTAAGACGTCTGTTTGCGGAAGGATCAATTACGGTTGCCTTTGTGCCAATCTTCACCAGATATCTGAAACAAGGGAGCACTTCTGCAAAAGACGCTCTCAATTCAGTGTTTACAGTCCTTTTTCTTGTGGTCTTTGTGGTTTCAATACTGGGAGTGGTCCTTTCCCCTTTGATAGTAAAGGTCTTTGCCTACGGATTTGATGAGAAAACCATGAATTTAGCGGTTGAGCTCAACCGTATTATGTTTCCCTATATTCTGTTCATATCCCTTGCTTCGCTTTCAATGGGGGTGCTGAACTCCTTAAAGCACTTCTTTGCCCCGGCCTTCTCCCCGGTTCTTTTCAATCTGGCAATAATAGCAAGTATTGTTCTTTGTTACGGACTTTTTGAAAAACCAATAACCTCGCTTGCGGTGGGCGTTTTAGTGGGTGGAATGCTCCAGCTGGCGATCAATCTGCCTTTTCTGATCAGACATAAATGCATGTTCAGTTTTACCGGTAAGCTGAAACATCCTGCGGTAAAAAGCATGGCGCTTCTGATAGTACCACAGCTTTTTGGAATAGCAGTTTACAACCTGAATATCATTGTTAACACGC
>CAZUNK010000115.1:0-7826 GCA_964622285.1 uncultured Spirochaetia bacterium | reverse complement strand
CCTTTTTTCTCGCGTTTGCGATCAAGGTGCCGATGTTCCCGTTCCACACGTGGCTTCCCGATGCGCACGTTGAAGCTCCAACGGCCGGAAGCGTGATACTTGCAGGCGTTCTGCTTAAAATGGGCGTTTATGGTTTTATAAGATTTCTCCTGCCCCTGTTCCCTGAGGCAACGGTCGCTTACGTTCCCGTTTTATCCATAATTGCCATTATAGGCGTGATCTATGGCGCCATGGTAGCTTTTGCACAGAAAGACCTGAAAAAACTGGTCGCTTATTCAAGTGTAAGCCATCTGGGACTTATCGTGCTTGGTATATTCGTTCTGAACCTGCACGGAATAGAGGGAGCGGTATATCATATGGTATCCCACGGACTTTCAACGGGAGCACTTTTTCTGCTGGTTGGAATGGTGTATGACCGCCGCCATACGAAGAAGATCGCGGATTTTGGTGGCATTGCAAAGGTAATGCCGGTATTTGCACTGTTCTTTATGCTCGCAATGCTCGCCTCCATAGGTCTGCCTCTCCTTAATGGTTTTATCGGAGAGTTTCTGATCCTGCTGGGAGTATTCAAGGAGAGTTACATCCTGGCGGCTTTCGGGGCCACCGGGCTGGTGCTGGGAGCAGTGTACATGCTCTGGGCTTATCAGAGAGTTATGTTCGGTCCCCTGGACAAAAGGCAGAACGAGGAACTTAAGGATATGAACTTAAGAGAGACTGCGTCCATGATCCCGGTGGTAGTAATGATAATAATAATGGGCGTTTATCCAAAACCTTTTCTTGATAAGATAGAGCCCACGGTCAATGCACTTTTAACGGACAAGTTCAGCGCGGCGCAGGAAAAGGTGGAGCCGGGGAAAGATATATTGGAATTGGTTAAATTTGAATAATGACGCACAGAAGTCTGATAACACAAAAAGCCGAGTTTTCAGCTTCTCACAGGTACTGGAATACCAGCTGGGACGAAGATACCAATAAAAAGGTGTTTGGTAAAAGCAGCCTTCCCATGGGTCATGGTCATAACTTCAAGGTTGAGGCAACGGTCACAGGGGAGATTGACGAGCGGACGGGAATGGTGATAAATATTTTTGACCTGAAGTCCATACTGAACGCCGTTTTAAAAAAATACGATCATAAGTTCCTGAACGAAGACGTTGAAGAGTTCAAAACCCTTATACCCACCCCTGAGAACATTGCCAGGATGCTGTGGAACGATATTGAGGAGGAGCTGAGCAAAGCGGACGCTCACTGCAGGCTTTTTAAGGTCAGGCTTTACGAGACGGACAATCTTTACGTTGATTACTGGAGAGATGAGTAATGGAAAGGGTTTTTCTCACCAGAATTTTTGATTTTTCCGCGGGACACAGGCTTTTTATAGAAGGCGTGAGCGAGGAAGAGAACTTTAAGATCTTTGATAAGTGTGCAAATCTGCAGGGACACGGGCATGATTATAAGGTTGAGCTTAGGGTCTGCTCTGAAATATCAGAAAGTACAGGGATGATAATTGACAGGTCAGCACTTGAAGAAGGGGTCAGTGAGATAAAAAGCAGCCTTGACTACAGAAGAATAGATCAGGAGGTTGAGTACTTTAAAAAAAACCAGTCCACGGTGGAAAATATTGCAGTTTACATCTGGAGCACACTGTCCGGCAGGTTTGGCGGTGCGCTCAGGTACGTGAAGGTATGGGAAAATGACAGAAGCTACTTTGAATATTACGAGGAGGAGATCAGATGAGCATGGAAAATGCCGTTAGAGAGATCCTGGAATCAATAGGTGAAGACCCTGAAAGAGGAGGGCTGAAAAACACTCCTGAAAGAGTTTCAAGGTTATATGCGGAACTCACGAAGGGTTATAAGGAATCTCCGGAAGATATAATCAACAACGCTATATACGATATTGATTACGACGAGATGATAATTGTGAGGGATATTGAGTTTTACAGCCTCTGCGAGCATCATATCCTTCCTTTTTTCGGTAAGTGCCACGTTGCTTATGTACCAGATGGAAAAGTAATAGGGCTCAGTAAAATACCCAGAATTGTTGAGATCTACGCCAAGAGGCTTCAGGTACAGGAACAGATGACGGTGCAGATAGCGAATTTTCTGAACGAGGCGCTGGACCCCAAGGGCGTTGCGGTAATTGTTAACGGTTTTCATCTGTGCATGGCAATGAGAGGGGTAATGAAATCCGACGCCAATATGCTGACAAGTTCCATGCTTGGTTCATTCAGAAAAGATGAGCGGACGAGAATGGAGCTTCTGAGCCTTATAAGTCACAGGAGTGAACATAAATTCAAATAGGGATATATTAAAAGAAACCGTTTTTATACGGGCAGAGCAGCAATGTACAAATTAATAGTATATGGAATAAGTCACAAGACCGCCCCGGTCAGCATAAGAGAGAAGATCGCTCTGGACATCAGATCCAAAGATGGTTCCATTGCAGAGCTAAAGGATAAAAAGAGCATAAGCGAGTGCGTTGTACTGTCTACCTGCAACCGCACTGAGATATATGCCGTTACGGATGACCATGATACGTGCATGGACGACCTGCAGCAGTATTTCGTTTCTGAAAGCGGACTTAGCAGGGAGGCCGTGGACAGCAATTTTTATAACTACTCCAACGCTCAGGCAGTAAGGCATCTGCTCAGAGTGTCATGCAGCCTTGACTCCATGCTGATAGGTGAGCCGCAGATACTCGGTCAGGTAAAGGAATCATACCTGCGTTCTCTTGAGAACAGAACCGCCGGCGTAATACTGAACAGGCTTTTTCAGTATGCTTTCTTTGTGGCCAAGAAGGTCCGTTCCAGCACGAACATAGGTTCTCTTGCGGTGTCAGTCGGTTATCTCACGGTCAAGCTGTCAAAGAGAATATTCGACGATCTTGATAACCGGAGCGTTCTGCTTGTGGGCACCGGAGAGATAGCAGAGCTGACCGCAAAGCATATGATCAGGTCCGGAATAAAGGAGCTTTATATAACCAGCAGAAACTATGAGAACGCCGAACTTCTTTCGCAGCAGCTCCAGGCTACCCCGGTAAAGCTTGGAGAGGTTTACTACAAGCTCACTGATATTGACATAGTAATTACCGCAACCGGCTCCAATGATTTTATCTTTAAGTCTGAGCACGTTCTCCAGGCACTTAAGCTCAGAGGAAACGAACTTATGTTCTTCGTTGATCTTGCGGTACCGCGGAACGTGGATCCAAGAGTGAACGATATATCAGGCGTTTATCTTTACGATATTGACGATCTTCAGAGCGTGCTGGACCAGAATATTCACAAAAGAAAGGAAAGCGCGGAACAGGCCGAGAGGATAGTTCAGCAGCACACCTCAAAGTTCATAGACTGGATCAATGGTCTGCAGGTGCTTCCGACGATCATAAAGCTCAGGGATAAAATGGAAGATATAAAAAGCAGCGAACTTGAACGTGCGTACCATAAACTCGGCTCTCTGAGTCCGGAACAAAGAAAGGTCATTGACGCTTTAGCCGACAGAATTATAGATAAGGTGCTGCACGGACCAGTTTCAGGACTTAAAAAAGAGTCCTCCACATCAGTTGGAATGCTGTATTCTGAAACTATCCAGAGGCTTTATGATCTGGACAGAAGACCGGAGATACTACAAAGTGACGAGGAGAACGTTAAAAGTTGGAACTAGGGGAAGCAAGCTGGCGCTGTGGCAGGCCAGTTTTGTAAAGTCCCTGCTGCTGAAGCATCTCCCCGGTATAAGCGTTCAGATATCCATTATAAAAACAAGCGGAGATAAAATGCCTGTCTCCGCTCTTTCTGAGATCGGCGGCAAAGGGGTCTTTGTAAAAGAGATAGAAGAGGCGCTTTTAAGTGGTGAAATAGATGTTGCCGTGCACAGTTTAAAAGACCTTCCTTCACAGCTTCCCGGAGGTCTGCACATAGGAGCGGTCTCTGAAAGGAGCCATCCTGAAGACGCGGTCGTTTCCAGAAAGAACTGCCCCCTTGATGATCTGCCGCCCGGCTCCAGGGTAGGAACGGGAAGCATAAGACGAAAAACGCAGTTGCTGCACTTCTATCCTCACCTTGAGGTTGTTCCGATCAGGGGGAACGTGGATACAAGGATAAGCAAGCTGTACGCTCAGGACCTTGACGCCGTGGTTCTTGCCAGGGCCGGACTGAGCAGAATGGACCTTGAGCACAAGATCTCTCAGATCCTGGACCCCGGGGTTTTCATACCAGCACCGGGACAGGGAATAATCGCCATGGAATCCAGAACAGACGATGAGTACGTAAATGACAGGTTAAGTAATATAAACCACCCGGAAACGTGGCATGAGTCCTTGCTTGAAAGATCGTTTCTAAAACACCTTGGAGGCGACTGCAACGTTCCGGCCGGCTGCTACGCCCGCGTCTTGGGTGACAGGATAAGCGCCGTGGGGTTTGTTGCAGATGGTTTTGAGAAGGGATTTGCAGCTGCGAAAGTGGAAGGGCTCAGGGCAGAGGCAGAGGTTTTAGGGGAGGATTTGGGCAAAAGGTTGGTTGGGAGTTAACCGAGATAAGGTCCACTACAGTTCAGCTTGACCAGAGGGCAGATATATGACAATATATATTTTGTCATTGAAAAATTAAAAGTAATAATATATACTGACAATTATGAAGACAAAAAAAAGAATTATAAGAGAGCAGATGGACAGGACGCTGTCGGAGTTCTCTTTGCTGAAAAACCTCCGAACTCCTTCATCCGGCTGGATACGTTCAATAAGGAAAGGGCTGGGAATGAGCGGGAGGCAGCTTGCCGGCAGACTTGACGTGTCCAAGCAGAGCGTGTCCAGGCTGGAGCAGGATGAGCTCTCGGGTTCTATAACGATAAAGACCCTCAGAAAGGTTGCTGAAAGTCTGGACTGCATTTTTGTTTATGGCTTTATTCCCCGGACCAGTCTGGAGGACACCGTCAGGAAAAGGGCGGAAGAGATCTCAAGGGAAAGGCTGCGCAGGGTTCATCAGACGATGATCCTTGAAGAGCAGGTAATAAAGGACGAGAATCTGAAGAGCCTGATTTCAGAAGACGTGGAAGGCATAATGAACGAGATGCCAAGAGATCTATGGGACTAGCCAATGACCCGGAATGAATTCCCCTCGGGATCAACTCCGATTGATCCGGACGAGGCAAGAGAGCTTTTACTCATCCATGTTACCGGCCGTGAGGAGCTGAACAGGTGGGAATATCAGAACATTAAAGAGGCACTGATCTGGCTTGGCAAGGTTAAACCTGAAAAGATCCTGAGCGGAAATTTCATAAAGGAACTTCACGGCAGGATGTTTGGTCAGGTATGGAAAAATGCCGGTCACTTCAGAAAACAGGACACGAACATTGGAGTATCGTGGTGGGAGATATCTTCCTCCGTAAGGAATATGTGCAGAGACGTGGAGACGTGGATAAAAGGCAGCGTCTATCCCCCGGACGAAATAGCCGCGAGGCTTCATCATCGACTGGTCTACATTCATCCTTTCAGTAACGGTAATGGCAGACTTTCAAGGTTAATGGCGGACATTCTTCTTGAAAACGTGCTTGAGCAGGAAAGGTTCACCTGGGGCGGAGGAGCCAGCCTGGTCCAGGAAGGCAAGATAAGAAAATCCTATATTAAAGCGCTGAAGGAAGCTGACAAATTTAACTTTGAACCACTTATAAAATTTGCAAGGTCCTGAAAATTTGGTCAGGTTAAAGTAAGATGAATTTACAGCTGATAAGAAATGCCACGATGAAAATGGAGTACGGTGGAAAGATGATTCTGACCGACCCGATGCTGGCGGGAAAATACGCTTACGAAACTTTCATTGGACGCTCGCCCAATCCACTTGAGGATATGCCGGTACCAATTGAAGAGGTACTGTCGGGCGTTGAGCTCTGCATCGTTTCGCATCTTCATATAGATCACTTTGATCCAAAGGCGCAGGAAGTCATGCCCAAGGACCTGACCATATTCTGTCAGCCGGGTGATGAAAAGATGATAGAAAGCACCGGGTTTACCAGCGTGCAGCCGATAGAAGGTTCCTCCGTCTGGGAAGGTATTGAAATTATAAGAGTTTCAGGTCAGCACGGGGTAGGGATGTGGGCACAGTCAATGGGGAACGTTTCCGGATTTGTTTTTAAAGTTGATGGCGAGCCCACGGTGTACTGGACCGGCGACACTATTTTGTACGACGGAGTAAAGAGCGTGATCTCAGAGCACAGTCCCGACGTTATTATTACTCATTCAAGCGGCGCAAGACTGGGCAATTCAGAACCGATAGTTATGGACGGTTTTCAGACGGTTAGCATCTGTAAACTTGTCCCTTCGGCAAAAGTCGTGGCCGTTCACATGGAAAGCCTTGATCATTTTAAAATAACGAGAGAGGACCTTAGAAAACTGGCAGACAGAGAAAACATAGGTCCGGACAGGCTGCTGATCCCCCGGGACGGAGAGGAGATGACTTTCTGATCAGTTTTTTTCTTTCTTTTCTGATTTTTTAGCCGCTTTGCTGTATTTTTTCATAAACCGTTCAACTCTGCCTTCTTTCTCATAGGACTTGTCCCTTCCCGTGTAAAAGGGATGAGAACCACTTGAGATCTCAACTGTAACGAGCGGATATTCTTTACCATCTGTCCATTTGATCTTATCTTCAGAAGTTCTGGTTGATTTTGTCAGCACCGCAAAATCAGAAGCAGCGTCTTTAAAAACCACGTAGTTGTAGTCAGGATGTATTTCTTTTTTCATATTTTTATACCTCGTAAAATCACAGACAAAGCATTTTATCAGAGTCTGTGAAATTGTAAAGCATACAGCTTTAAGTCTTAAGAGTTGTCTCCATATACGTTTTCTGATGGTTAAGTATCTTTTAAAAGCAGGGCTGCTGTTGGTGCAAAGTAGGTCAGTATCATATCAGCCCCCGCTCTTTTTATGCTCAACAGACTTTCTAAAATGACCTTGTCTTCATCCAGCCATCCTGAAGCCGAAGCGGCCTTGATCATCAGATACTCGCCGCTTACCTGATACGCAGCAACTGGAAGTTCCGTGTTCTCCTTGAACAGATGAACAAGATCAAGGTAGTATCCGGCAGGCTTGACCATTACTATGTCAGCTCCTTCTTCTTCATCAAGCATAAGTTCTCTCAGTGCCTCGCGGCAGTTTGCAGGGTCCATCTGATAGGTTTTTTTATCACCTGATTTCGGAGCAGAGTCCAGGGCGCCACGAAATGGTCCGTAAAAAGCCGAGGCGTATTTTGCAGTGTAAGACATAATTG
The DNA here is from genome assembly GCA_964622285.1 of uncultured Spirochaetia bacterium. Taxonomy (GTDB): domain Bacteria; phylum Desulfobacterota_D; class UBA1144; order Nemesobacterales; family JAJCZQ01; genus CAZUNK01. Next base: position 577 of record CAZUNK010000115.1, on the reverse strand, counting down.
AAACGTTTGTGAACCCTTCTTCATCAAGCGTTTCTCTGATAGCGCCTATTCGTCCGTCCATCATATCGCTTGGAGAAATGATATCTGCTCCAGCCCGTGCATGTGATAGCGCCTGCTTGCACAGGATATCAACCGTGTAGTCGTTCAGTATTTTCCCCTCCGGAGATACGACCCCGTCATGCCCGTCACTGTTATAGGGATCAAGGGCAACGTCCGTTATGACCGTGGTCTCAGGAAGGTTTTTCTTTATTGATCCGACGGCTCTTTGTACCAGTCCGTCTTTTTTATATGCTTCCTCGCACAGCGGAGACTTGAGACGGTCCTCAACCGCGGGAAACAGTACAAAAGCTGAAATTCCAAGTTCAAGTGACCTTTTTACTTCGCTGAGCAGTCCTTTTATGCCAAACCTTCTGCATCCGGGCATTGAACTTATATCTTCGTCGGTGTCCTTATCGTGTATAAACAGGGGATAGATCAGGTCTTCTGGCAAAAGATAGGACTCCCGTATCAACTTTCTGATGCTCTCAGACTTTCTGTTTCTTCTCGGCCTGCTGGGAATTTCCAGACTTGCTATGTC
>CAZUNK010000114.1:0-4763 GCA_964622285.1 uncultured Spirochaetia bacterium | reverse complement strand
ACGTAAGACGTCTGTCCAGTCTCAAGGGAGAAAGCTCTTTCCCTGATGTCCGGGGAAAACCCCTCTGTGCTCTGGTTTAAGGAAAAAAACTGTGACTGTTTGGGGGGCTTAAGTGAATTTTGCTCCGTGATCTTATCAATTGGCTCAAGATTTTCTTTTCTTGAAATAAAAAGAGCAAAATCCTTAAATCGTTTATCCGCCATTCTGGCCTTGAGCTTATTAACTATTTCTGATTTCACTTCCTCTATGTTTTTCAAGCTGCCGTCATCGCCTTTAAATTCATCTCCATAGGACTCATAATAAGACCTGACTTCATCGTCCCCAATACGGATCTGATCTATATAATCGTTCCTTGATATCTTTATGAACTTTATTTTTCTCTCTTCAGGGGTTAGATAATCCGTCATGTTCTTATCATAGTGGTCTTTGATCTCGTCACTGGAAACGGCGGTGGACTTTGTAAAATCTTCCGCTTTGAACTGAGCGTAGTAAAGGCTCACGGTTTCGTTTTCAACTTTGTAGATGTTGTAAAGTTCCTCTTCGTTTATTTTTATTGAACTGTTTATAAGTTCTCTGAATTTTCTGACTAGAAGATCTTCTCTGTACATCTCTTCAAATTCCCCAACGTCTATGTTCAGGTTTCGCCTTATAATGTTCCTGTATGTTTCAGGTCCTATGAAATCTCCATTGATCTGAAAAGACGGGTCGTTCATTATTGCTCTGCTCAGTTCCTCGTCCGGAATATAAAAGCCAAGTTCCCTTGCTTTCTGCGCCATGAGCTTGGTTTCCACCAGCTGCTGCAGCGTTGAAACGTTGATGAACTGCTCTGTATCAGGTGTGATCTCATCCCGTCCAAGTCTGAACTGTCTGTACATATTCTCTCTGAAGTTGTAAAACTGGACCAGTGGTATTTTCTCTCCGTTGACCTTGGCAGCTGTGCCTGTGGGAACCCCTGACTGCAGACTGGACACTCCAAAATATCCGAAACTGAAAATAAAACTTACAACGATCGCTACAAGGATGAATTTAGTTAACCACTGATATTTTTCTCTGAAAAAGGAAATGCTCATGACAGTATCCGTTAAAACCTATACTCAGTTGTTCAAAGTTTCAAGAGAAAAAAGAAGGAAACTATATGCCTTACTTACCCATAATTTCAAAACTTTTATTCAAGGTAAAAAACTTAAGATATAAAGAGTTAATAATAGGAAACTCTATCAAATGAGCAATGCGTTTTTTCTGAACACAAGTGGCGGTAAATTAGGTTTTTTCTTTGCAAGCAAGTTTTCAATACTAAATCCTTGAATTACGGGATATGTTCCTGACAGGTCGTTGTAAGTATCTTTGTTTCTACTGTTTTCAACTGTGTTCATATACTTATCAAAACAAACAAAAACTCCGGCCGTTGCTTCAAACTTCTTCACGGTATCATTCAACGCTTTTACAGAATCAGGAGTAACATTACCACCTTTTACTTGAACTATTGCATAACCTTTACTAAGTTTGTTAAGTCCCTTAAACAATCCAAAGTCAATAATGCCGTCAACCCCTTTATCCGCTCCTCTCTTTCCTGGTTCACGGAACATGCCATGAGCACCGATTTCCCCGCATACCCATTTCTCAAATTCAAACGGGTCTTGGCTTGCCAAATCTCTAGCACTCTTTAAATTATCAGGAACATTAAAAATTCTTATATCACTACGTTGCAAGTTAGCAACATTGTTACATATACGCTCACGTATAAGCCCAGTAGAAAACTTAGATATATCTATTCCTACCCAGTTTCTCTTTAGATTTTCCGCTGCCTGAACAGTAGTTCCGCAACCGCAGAAAGGATCTAACACTATATCTCCTTCTTTACTACTTGCTTTGATTATTCTTTCTAACAAAGCCAATGGTTTTTGAGTGGGAAACCCTAATCGTTCTTTTGAGTTGCTTGACAAAGAATTAAATTGCTTCTCATGAACATAAGTCCAGACATCATCGCAAGTTTGACCATCCTTGAGATAATACTTAACCCCTTGCCCATTAACCAAATATTTCTCTCCATGTTCATCAATTTTAGTATAATTGAGGGGATTTAAACTTGGTTTTCTTTGAACATTGAAAACATTATTACATTTACTATAAAACAAGATAATATCGTGTTTTTTGCCAAACCTATCCTTAGGTCTTGTCCCTGCTTGATAATGCCAAATAATCTCATTTCTAAAATTATTCTCTCCAAATATCAAGTCCAAGACCAGTTTTAAATAGTGGCTCATTGTTGGATCACAATGGAGATAAATACTTCCTGTATCTTTTAATACCCGTTTCATAGACAATAGTCTGACAGCCATATTACATAAATAAGCAGCAGCACTTCTCGTTGTTTTTCTTTCATCGTTTATTGCCCGAGCAAGCAAAATCAACTCTGCCAACCTTTTTTTATTCTGGTTGCTATTTATTTGTAAACTTTCCAATATTTCGTCTTCTGCTTGTCCCCAAGTCCAGGTATCGTTAAACACTTCAACTGGTCTAACCTCCTTTAATTTTCTCTTAAAAGGCAGATTGTAAGTTTGATTTGAATTAAAGGGTGGGTCTAAATAAATCAGGTCTATACATTCATCAGGAAATTTTGATGTATCATTAAGGACTGTCAGACAATCGTCTGCATAAAGTGTGCGATTTCTTGGGGGGGGGTAAAGAGTTCTTAGACATTATTCTCAATTATATCAGATTGCTCTAAATAACACAACAAAAAGTTAAAGGGTAATTGAGGATATATTTCCAGAAAAATAATCTCTGCCGTGATAACCCCTTAAGCTGTAAGAGATGATGGTCTGGTCTTTGGGCATTACCGCCTGCAGGGAGCGTCCTTAATATAGAAAGCTTTGATCAGCCTGCGGCCTGCTGTTTCCTGCTTTACTTTAACCGCTCAGACAAGTAAGTTTGAGCCTGAAGTCTTTTCTGCATGGAAGGAAAAACAATGATCACTGCCCTAGGCGGAGGAGTGGGTGCATCCAAATTTCTAAAAGGACTGCACAGCGTTGTCTCCGGAGAGAACCTTACTGCAATAATTAACACAGGTGATGATATAGACGTTTACGGTTACAGGGTCTCACCTGATATTGATACGGTTATATACAGACTTTCAGACCAGGTTGACAGTAAGAAGGGGTGGGGGATAAAAGATGACAGTTTCAGCTGCATGGAATCTTTGAAGAAGCTGGGATTTGAGACCTGGTTCCAGCTTGGAGACAGGGATATTGCCGTACAGATATTCAAGCAGGACCTGTTTCGCCGAGGCTGTTCTCTTCGTCAGGTTACTTCAAAGGCCGCACAGGCTTTCGGGCTGGACCCGTTTACCCTTCTGCCAATGACCGAAGATGCAGTTGAAACATGGATCAAGACCGATATAGGAGAGGTCCACTTCCAGGAATATTACATTAAACACAAGATGAATCCCAGGGTGCTGGGAATAAATATCAAAGGAATTGAGGAGGCAAGCCCGTGCGAGGGCGTAATAGAGGCTATTGAAAGCTCCAGGTTGATAGTTATATGCCCCAGTAATCCAATAATAAGCATTGGTCCAATCCTGAAAATAAAAGGAGTGCGAGAGGCTCTGGTAAAATGTGATGCACAGGTGATAGCGATCAGTCCTCTGATCGGAGGTAAACCAGTAAAGGGTCCAGCGGACAGATTGATGGAGGGGCTTGGACTTGAAGTTTCTTCCTGTGAAATAGCAAACCTTTATAAGGATTTTCTGGACCTGATGGTCCTTGACACCTCTGATAAGGCGGAGGAAAACAGGATCAGTGGTTTTGGAATTGATTCATTTGTAACCGACACGCTTATGTCTGATGATGCAAAATCCGAAAAAATATCAAAGAGCATAATTGAGCGGGTGGGTTATTAGGAGTTTTCTTCAACCTGATCTCTGTCAGGCGTATAGGGTACAAGGCTGTAAAAGTAAAACTGTGGGATTGAAGCTGGTTCCTCGTCGTTACAGCTTTTCTTTATACTGATCGCATCGTTCATCACAACTGCGTTGACGCTGTATCCAATGTTTTCATCCTGTAGTCTGAACTCAGTTGCCGTGTAAACGTCCCTGTCTTTTTCAAACTCCCATTTCAGATCATAAATGCCGCGTTTGTTTATTCTCTCTCTAAGAAAATAATCAGCCACCTGAGAAGTCTGATTATAGCAGCATCTTCCTCTAAGGCACTCTAAGTAGATCTCACCGTTAAGATGCGCCTTTACGATCTTCTCGACGGTCCCTGCGTCAACTCTTCCGTAGTATATTCCTTCAGGAAGCGTTACGAGGTTAGCTGAGAACCTGTGTGCACCGACGTGAGTTGACTGCCAGACGTTTAAACCTTTATTGCTGGATATTGCATTATAAACGGGTATTCCGTACGTGCCGCAACATCTGTCGTATGCTCCGTGCGTACAGACCAGAGCCAGTTTTTCATCCGTTTCCAGATTTTTTATATCTTCACTATTTATCAGATCGGTCAATTTTAAGGAAGTTATCTCCTCGTAGCCCTTAAGCGTGAATTTGTAGATCTTGGGGTCAAGCTCGGAGGAGTTTACGTAGTAAAGGGATATTTCCGGATCCTTATGTTCCGGTTTTTTAATCAACTGAAGCCGGGACTGGGGAAATGATCCAAGAAGAGAGTTTAGTTCGTCTTTTACGCTCTGCGGGATTTTGCTGTTCGTTAGAGCATCTTTTTCCCAGTGACCTCGGTATTCAAGCAAGAACCAGTGTTTGGTTTCTGGCG
>CAZUNK010000113.1:0-7127 GCA_964622285.1 uncultured Spirochaetia bacterium | reverse complement strand
TACCTGAACGATCTGCTCATCGCTCAGCTTGCCTTTGTTGTCTATCTCTTTGTTCTTTATGGACGCCTGAAGCATTCTCAGAACGTTGAGTTCAAGAGATTTTTTCTGCCGCAGTGCGGATTTTAGATCCTCTGGTATCTGGTCCCTTAGTCCCATATTATCCTCCTTTGAAATCCAGTTTATATATTCCGTCTATATTTCTTCCCCAGCCTTTATAGTCCATTCCGTAGCCGACCAGAAAACCCTCGTTTATCTCAAAACCTGTATAGGTCGCTGACATGTTCACCTCACGTCTTTCTTTTTTGTCTATCAAGGCGCATTTTTTTACGTCTGAGGGGTTGTACTGCGCAAGGTGCTTCTCCAGAAAGGAGAGTGATCTGCCCGTGTCAATAATGTCCTCCACTATTATCACCTCTCTTGCGGAAATATCAGCCGAAAGGTCCTTTATAAGTGAAATATCCCCGCTCGTACCGCCGTTTGTATAGCTTGAGATCTTAATAAAGTCGATCTCGTGCACTATGTTCATGTTTCTTACCAGATCTCCTGCAAAGATAAAACTTCCGTTCAGGACCGCTATAAGGACCGGGTTCAGGTCTTTATATTCCTTTGATATAACGCTCCCGAGTTCTTTTACCCGTTCATTTATCTGCTCCCTGCTGAGCAGTGGTTTTAAGGAGATCGTTCTCATATTCAGGCTCACTAAAATTTAAAGTCGGGTATAAGTTCCAGTATAGAATCCTTTAAGAACTGTCGTGAATACACGTCCTGATCAATTATCCTGTCATTCCATATCAGAACGTCAAGGTCGATCGTTCTCGGTCCGCTTCTGCTTGCTGTTTTTTCTCTTCCCAGCTTCATTTCAATGTTTTTCAGGATTTTATTAACGGCGTTCCTGTCGTGTCTGGTTTTGATAAGGAACGCTCCGTTCAGAAAGTCATCCTGCTTTTTGCATCCAACCGGTTTTGTAAAAACGAAATTTGAGCAGCTTACCAGGGTTGTCTCCAGGGATATTTCCTTTCTGGCGACCTCTATATTATCTCTTGGGTTGATGTTTGATCCCACTCCTACAACTACCGTGTTCATTTTACCCCTGCTCAACTGTGTGAGTGATTGAAACGGATTCAGCAAACCTGAGGGCACCTGGTTTATCAACCTTAACGGTCGCCTTTTTTATTTTTGTATTTTCCATAATTAAACTGCCGATGCTGACCACCATTTTTTCCAGAAGGTTGAAGCTGTTTTTCTCCACGTAACTTACGATCTTTTTGTTCAGGGACTTATAATCAACCGTGTCTTTTATATCATCGCTCCTGCCTGCCTTTTCTCCATCAAATTCTATTTCAATGTTGATGGTAACGTCTTGCTTCGTCTTTTTTTCCCAGTCAAACACCCCTATAATGGTTCGCAGCTTTAAGTTCTCGATCTTTATTATCATCTTTACAGGTGCTGTCCTCCATCCACGAACAGCACTTCCCCGGTGGTGAACTCGCTTTTTATTAAATATCTGACGGCTTGGTTAATATAGCTTGTATCTCCAATTTCTCCCAGTGGTATTTTTGACGCGATCTCTTTGAGCTTGTTCAGGTCTTCTCCGGGCGCGGGAAGTATGGGCCCGGGGCATACTGCGTTCACTCTGATGGCCGGGGCAAGTTCCTTGGCGAGCATGAGCGTGAGGTGATGAAGTGATTTTTTGCTCAGGTTGTACACAAAGTGCGCGTTGTGGACCTTGGAGATCCTTGAATCAAGCATATTTATGATCAAACCCCGTGAAACGTTTTTTGCAAAGCTTTGGCAGAGAAAGAAAGGGGATTTGAAATTCACGTTCAGGTCTGCGTTGAAGCTTTGCTCCGTTACCTCTGAAAACCTTATTTCCCTGAACGTTGATGCGTTGTTCACAAGGACGCTCAGGCCTGGAAACTCTGCTGTCACTTCATCCATCAAAGACGCTGCGCCCCGGGCCTTTGAAAGGTCGCATCTGAAGAGTTTGCACTTAACGCCGAGCTGTTCAACTTCGGACTTTGCATCCGCCGCTTCTTTATGTGACGAGTTATAATGAATGGCGACGTCGTATCCCATACGGGCAATTTCCACTGAAATTGATCTTCCGATTCTTTTTGCTCCGCCTGTTACCAGGGCTGCTTTTGACATTTCTCCGTTATGTTCCTCTCCTGCGTTCTGTCAGCGGAATTACAAGTCTCATCTGCTTTGGGAATAATAAACTATCTGAAGGGTTTTAACTATAAAAGCAATTTGTTACTGATTTAAGAGGTCGTGTTCTTAAGATCTGAATAACAGGCAGCTTTCGTTCTTTATTGACATGCCGGCTGAAGACAATAAGATAATACATTTGATATTTACTTAAAAGGAGAGCCGTATATATGAGGATTATTAACCATTTAGCAATAGCTTTAGTAGTTTTTATGCTTACATCTGTGGCCTATTCGGGCACTCTTGAGGAGGTTAAAAAAAGGGGCAAACTGCACTGCGTGGTCGCAACGGGACTGGCCGGGTTTGCCGCACCTGATAAAAAAGGCAACTGGAAAGGTTTTGACATTGATTTCTGCCGTGCCGTTGCCGCTGCCGTTCTGGGCGATGCAAACAAGGTAAAGTTCATTCCCTCCACCGCCAAGACGCGTTTTACCCTGCTTAATTCAGGGCAGGGGGACATTCTGTTCCGTAACACTACCGAGACGCTGACCCGGGACGTTGATCTGAAATTGACCTACCTGCCCGTAACGTACTACGATGGGCAGGGTTTTTTGCTCCGTAAGAGCCTTGGCGTAAAGTCCGCCCGGGAGCTTAACGGGGCTTCCATCTGCGTGCCCACCGGCACTACCACGGAGCTCAATATAGCGGACTACTTCCGCACCCATAATATGAAGTACAGACCGGTAAACACTGAAACGAATGAAGAAAGCATTACGAGCTATGCAGCTGAAAGATGTGACGTTTACACCACGGACAAATCCGCACTGGCTTCCAGCCGTGCAGCTCTCAAAGATCCCTCGGCGCACGTGATCCTTCCTGAAACAATCTCAAAAGAGCCACTTGCAGGAGCCGTTCGTCAGGGGGACGAGCAGTGGGCAGATATTGGAAAATGGGTCGTTAATGCCATTATAATTGCTGAAGAACTGGGAGTGAGTTCAAAAAACGTCAGGAAGCTTGTGTCCAAGCCGGGAAAAAAACCAAGTATCAATCGTCTTCTTGGCAATGAGGGGGATATCGGCAAGATGCTAGGTCTTGATAAAAGATGGGCGGTGAACGCGATCTCTGCAGTTGGGAACTATGGCGAGATATTTGACAGAAATATTGGGTCCAAGTCGCCTATTGGTCTGGACAGGGGACTTAACGCTTCCTGGAAAAACGGAGGCATTCTATACGCCGCGCCCATTCGTTAACCGGTCAGTGGCTCCATGGCAGATAGCAAACGTTAGAAAAAGCTACTTCATACATGGGTACAAATGAGCGTAAGTCAGCGAAATATGATCTCCAGGTTGTGGAACGATGAAAAGTACCACTCCGTTATTGTTCAGGTAATTGCGGTTTCTCTGATATTTGGTTTTTTTGCCTATCTGCTCCGAAACGCCGTTGTGAACCTTGACGCCATAGGCAAGGGGTTCAGTTTTGATTATTTATGGCAACCTTCAAGTTATGATATAAATCAGCACTTAATAGAGTACTCCTCCCGTTCCACTCACTTCCGCGCCATGCTGGTGGGAATTCTCAATACCCTGCTTGTGGCGGTGTGCGGCATTGTTGCATCAACCGTTCTGGGTTTTTTTCTGGGAATACTGCGCTTGTCCAAAAACTGGCTTGCCAGCAGACTGGCTCAGGTCTACGTTGAGTACGTAAGGAATGTTCCCGTGCTGCTTCACATACTTTTAGTATATGGGATCATCATCAATACATTACCGGTGCCGAGGGAGGCCAAGGCTTTAGGTGAAGTTGCGTTTCTGACGAACAGAGGAATGTTTGTCCCAAAGCCGTTCTTTGAGCCCCTGTTCCTTGTGGTTCTAGCTCTGTTTGCAGCGGGGATAGCGTTTGCCCTGTGGTTCCGAAGACATGCCCAGAAGGTTCAGGACCGGACCGGAAGGCACTATCCGGTGTTCTGGATATGCTTTGGAGCGGTCCTGGGGGTTCCGCTGATGGCTTATTTTCTGCTTGGAAGTCCAATTACCTGGAACATGCCTGAATTTCAAAGGTTCAACTTTGAGGGGGGCATGGTGCTCAGACCTGAGTTCATTTCCCTGTGGCTTGCACTGTCTTTGTACACGGCTGCGTTTATCGGAGAAATAATCAGAGCCGGGGTCGTAGCCGTTGATTACGGTCAGACGGAGGCATCCCTGTCGCTTGGTATCAGCCGGGGAAGGACCCTTGATCTGGTCGTTATTCCCCAGGCGCTCAGGGTCATAGTGCCGCCTCTGACCAGTCAGTACCTCAATATTACGAAAAACTCATCTCTTGCCATTGCGATCGGCTATATGGACATTGTTGCGACCATAGGTGGCATTTCGCTGAACCAGACGGGCAGGGAGATGGAATCGATGATAATCGTACTGCTTTTATACCTTGTACTGTCCCTTCTGATATCAGGAGCTATGAACTTGTACAACGAACGGATCAAGATGGTGGAGCGTTAAAAAGATGACGGTAGAGCAAAGCAGTTATAAAGTTGGAGAACATCCAAGCCTTCCGCCTCCTGCAGATACAATAGGGATTTACGGCTGGATAAGGAAAAATCTGCTCTCTTCCTTTACCAACGTTGTCATCACCGTGCTTTCTGTATGGCTTTTGATAGAGGTCCTTCCTTCTCTGCTGGACTGGCTGTTCTTTGACGCTGCGTACACGGGAGAGAACCGGGATGAATGTCGCGCCGCAGCCGACGGGGCCTGCTGGGCTTTCATAGGGGAGCGCCTTAATCTTTTTATATACGGCTTTTATCCAGTTGCAGAACGCTGGAGGGTGGATCTGTCGTTCGTCCTGCTGATAGTCGTTCTTGTTCCCATTTTGTTTGATAGAGTGCCTTACCGTAAGTATTTTCTTTATTTTGCAGTTGTTTTTCCTCTGATCGCAGGATGGCTTCTGTCCGGAGGGTTTGGGCTTGAAAAAGTTGAGACGGACCACTTCGGCGGTTTTATGCTGACCCTTGTCATCGGCGTTACCGGAATTGCTTTCTCTCTTCCGCTCGGCATTTTACTTGCACTGGGCCGTCAGTCGGACATGCCGGTGATCCGCATATCTTCAGTTCTGTTCATAGAGTTTATCAGAGGAGTTCCGCTTATAACCCTGTTGTTCGTGGCCTCAACGATGCTTAACTACTTTCTTCCTCCGGGAATGACCTTTGATCTGCTGCTTCGGGTACTGATCATGGTCACGTTGTTCGCGTCGGCTTATATGGCTGAGGTCATCAGGGGAGGACTTCAGGCAGTGCCTAAAGGGCAGTTTGAAGCAGCGGACTCGCTGGGACTTAAATACTGGTCGGCGGTAAGGCTGATAATACTACCGCAGGCACTTAAAATATCCATACCAGGCATAGTGAACACCTTTATCGGACTGTACAAGGACACAACGCTGGTAATTATTATCGGGCTGCTTGACCCGCTGGGCATTGGCAGGGCGTCTTTGGCAGACCCTAAATGGATCGGGCTTTCCACTGAGGTTTACCTGGCCGTGGCTATATTCTTTTTTATTTCCTGTTTCGGCATGTCTCGGTATTCCTTGTATCTGGAGAACAAGCTGAAAACGGACCACAAACAATAAGGAGCGCACAAGGCAATGGAGGAACAAAAAAGATCAGCTCAGAAAAACGCGGACATGGACCTGAAAGGTTACGCGATCGTAATTCAGGGAATGCACAAATGGTACGGAGAGTTCCACGTACTGAAAAACATCAACCTCAGGGTCAGGCACGGTGAGAAGATCGTTATCTGCGGTCCTTCCGGTTCAGGCAAGTCAACCGTCATAAGATGTATTAACCGACTTGAGGAGCATCAGAGGGGAAAGATAGTGGTTGATGGAATAGAACTTACCGGCGATTTGAAAAACATTGAGGTCGTTCGGCGTGAAGTAGGCATGGTTTTTCAGCATTTCAATCTGTTTCCGCACCTGACCGTTCTGGAGAACTGCACTCTTGCCCCTGTCTGGGTTCGCAAGATGCCTCTTGCCGAGGCAAGAGAAACGGCAATGAAGTTTCTGGAAAGGGTTAAAATACCGGAGCAGGCACACAAATACCCCGGACAGCTTTCCGGCGGGCAGCAGCAGCGGGTTGCGATAGCGCGGAGCCTGTGCATGAACCCCCGTATCATGCTGTTTGACGAGCCCACGTCCGCCCTGGACCCTGAAATGATTAAAGAAGTTCTGGAGGTAATGATCCAGCTTGCAGATGAAGGCATCACGATGATATGTGTAACTCATGAAATGGGATTTGCCAGAAAGGTTGGTGACCGCGTTATATTTATGGACGAAGGTGAGATAATTGAAGAGAACAACCCCGAGGAATTTTTCCTTAATCCTAAGCACGAGAGGACCAAGCTGTTTCTCAGTCAGATACTGGACCATTAACGCTAATTCTTTCTTTACTTTATACTGAAATTCCTTAAGTTTTCTATTTTGCTTTGACAATATAAGGCGAGCGTTTATTTTTATTAATTACCACTTGGGTATCTTCAAGGATTGAAATGAGCACCCCGGATACAGAAAATCTGATCATCAGCTGCATAAGGGCGTTATCAATGGACGCGGTTCAAAAGGCCAACTCAGGGCATCCGGGAACGCCTATGGCCCTTGCTCCCGTTGCATTTAAGCTGTGGGACAGGTTTATTGCCCACAACCCTGCAGGCCCTGACTGGGCAAACAGAGACCGTTTTGTTCTGTCCGCCGGTCATGCTTCAATGCTGCTGTACAGTATTCTGCACATAAGCGGCTACGACGTGAGCTTGGAGGAAATAAAGGACTTCAGGCAGCTGCACGGCAGATGCGCCGGCCATCCTGAATTCGGAGTGATCCCCGGAATTGAGACCACGACCGGTCCACTTGGGCAGGGTGCCGCGGTCTCAGTAGGAATGGCAATTTCTGAAAAATGGCTTGCGAGCTATTTCAACAGGCCCGGTTATGAGATCATTGATTAC
>CAZUNK010000112.1:0-5280 GCA_964622285.1 uncultured Spirochaetia bacterium | reverse complement strand
ATAAATCTCGTATTTCTTCTGTATCAGAGTTAGAAAGCATGAAATAAATTCCTGCTTTGTTTAAAGAATTACAGAATTCAGATAACTTTTTATGATCCTCTATTGAGAAACCTTTATCAGAATAACCGCTATAAGTTTTATGGTATGGAGGGTCTAAATAAACAAAATCTTCTTTGGTAGGTCTGCATTCTGTAAATTCTGTATTTTGAATTGTTGCATTTTTTAAAGTCCTATGGCAATCCATAATACCTTTTTCATCAAGTATTAAAGGATTGGGATATCTGCCAAAGGGAACATTAAACTTTCCTTGTTTATTAACTCTATAAAGTCCGTTAAAACAAGTTTTGTTAAGATAGATAAATCGTGAAGCAACTTCCACAGGGTCATTGATAACATCCCTATCTCTGATCTTATAATAATAGGCTTCGCTATTATTTTCCTTGTGATACTTCAAACTATCAATTAACTCTAGAGGCTTCTTTTGAATTACTTTGTAAGTAATTATAAGGTCTATATTTATATCACTTAAAACAGCTTTGTCTGGTTGCAGTTTCCAAAACAGCGCCCCCCCCCACAAAAATTTCATAATAAGTCTTGTATGACTGAGGTAAGTTGTTCGTTAATTCGTTTAAAATACCTCTCTTGCCACCAGCCCATTTAACAAAAGGTTTAGCTTCGTCAATTGTATTGACCATTTTTAACTAACCAGTTCCTTATATTTTAATCTCTTACTATTTAAGCCTTTTTTCATCCGCCCTCTTTTATCTTAATGTTCTTCAGTCTTTCATGGTTTAGGCATTTTGGCTTCGTCCAAAAAAATTTATAACATTCTTTATCCTTTATAGATTAGTAGAGCTGAATCAACGATGCTGTCTTCATCAAAATTCCATACGTTGTACAGAAAACACCTCTTGCAATCTTTAATTTCCCAAGCAAGCAATACTCTTTCATGAGTAAATTAAAGAATGCTGTGATTTTGTATTTGTATCTTTATTCCAAGAATCAAAATTTCACCATTTTAATGGTGGTGAAGTGTCTATCCATTTATCACTTCAATAGTCAAATTTATAAACTACCCAATTATTCTTACCATTGTCTGGCCCACCAGGACGAGATATACACCCATTTTTTCTTGCATACTCGTCCTCTTTTGCCTGTGCATCAGAATAGCTTAAATTTCTGGCTATAATGGTCCAATTTTTTAATCCTGGGTATTCTTTTTCCCAATCTTTCTTCCTTTCTTCTGGATTTGTTGTTATTCCAACTCTACAAGCCATAAAAACTTCTTTTTTAATAAAGTATATCAACCTTAAACCTTTATACAAAAGGCTTAACTAATGTACCTGGTCAGGGTCATAGGTAATTTTACCGCTTTCAGGATCAAGGTCATATTCTTTTCCATAAGGATTTTCCAGATAGTCGGTGATCGTCTGATTAATAATAAAGGATCTCAGATCACCCATCGTTGTAGGATATTTTCCATACGCTCTTTTATAAGACCTGGACCTGGCGTTCAGAACCCTCAGATTGTGCTCCAGATCGGATTTCAATAGCGTTTTGCTTTTTATCGCCTTAATTCCTGGAAGCAGTATAAATTCCCCACCGAAATAATCGGTAGGAATATTTTTTAAGTATCCCTCTTTAAGCAGGTCGTTCAGACCATCCGGAATTCTGCCGTGGCGTGCCTCGTACTTACTCACCAACAAGGTTAGTCTGTCTTCCATGTCCCTTGTTCTCAAGTCCTTGAGATTTGCCAGCGCAAAATCCCTTCTTTGCTCATTCTGGGTTGTATTGTAGATCTCTTCCCATATCTGCTTTGCCAGATCTCTGTCGTTGCCTTTTGTCAAGGCGGTACCCGCCATACCTTTTACCGTGGCTCTCCTGAAATCAGACAGTCCCGGTTTATCAGCCGCGTCGTTAAAAAGTTCTGCGGCTTTTGCATAGTTCTTAGCATATATGTAGTAAAGAAAAGCCTCCTCAAGAGGAATGTAAAAATTGTCCGGATTGTGTTTCCTTCCCTTTTCAAGAAGCCTTACACCCCCTGCAAAATCGCCAAATCCGATCGGATAAGGTTCAGCTAAAAAAGTTCCTCCATACCTGTAAGCGTTGAAGAACTTGGGATCCAGGTCGGTTATTATATCAAAGTAGTTGTAAAGAACATCTGCTCCTTTTCTTTTGTCCGCCTTGGGACCACCAAAATACTGTATAGCCCTTAGCCAGTATATACCGGCCACCAGTTCCTGATAGCCCAGTGATGCCTTGTCCAGAGTTGAGGAATCTAAATATAAAGTCTGACTTATGATCTGAGAATCGTCCCTGTACTTATCTATATGGGTCTGCAGAGGGATCGACGCCACGATCATAAAAACAATTACAGCAAGCGTTACCAGAGGTTTTTTAGACAGATAGCCAAAGATCACTATTTAAGTTCTCTCTTTTCAAAGATGATCATTGAAAGCAGAAGCAGAATGCACACATATATCAAGGCATAGCCCGTTGTGTTTGCCAGAAGGTCCAGGGTGATCTTGCCTCCATAAACCGCCTCGCTTCTGAAGTTGAGTTTCTCCAGATTGGGAATTACCCTGTACAGCACTTCAGAACCAGCCGATACAAAAGGGTTTTTGATCTCCTCTGCAAATAACCTCACGTCGCTGGAAAAACGTCCCACCACAAATACCAGCAAAGTCATCAGAACGGACAGAACCGGGGTGGTAAAACTTGAAAACACCAGAGCAACTCCGATCACAATTAAAAATTCCAGATACTGAAAGTAGACCGCAACTATAAACTCAGCGTAAAAATGCCCTTTATAGTAAAACTCAATTACATCTTTGTGTGTATTCTCAATGTAAAGGACCAACAGTATTGAGGTTAAAAACATTGAGAGCGTGATTATCAGTACGGTTATGGACAATCCCAGATACTTGCCAGCGATGAACTGATAGCGGTGAAGGGGCTTTGAAAAAATGTTATAGACGGTTTTCTTTTCTATCTCCTTGTAAACAAGTGCCGTGCCTAGGAAAACCGAAAGCATTATTCCAAAGAAGGAAATAGCCGCAAGGGCAAAATCTTTAACTATCTTGTTGTGCTGATCGGCCGATATGGTGCCTACAATCAAGGAACTTACCATCATTAAAATGGCAAAAACCACGATACTGTAAAGCACCCTGTCCCGTATTGCCTCTACAAAAGTATTTTTAGCGACCGTCCAGATCTGGTTCATCAAACATTAATTTGCTTTTTGCTCCTTAGCAAAAAGACCTTGCAGTGATTTTCTCAGTGGATGTATGGAAACAATGTCTATACTTTCTTTCAACAGTGAACTAATCAGTTCGTTTTTCTGAGCTTCATCAAATTTCATAACTATAAAACCTGCTCTCTTGTCAACCTTTACTCTCTCGTTATTCACCTTTTGCTTTATGGTGGAAATGTCTAGTTTAGTGCTTAAAAACATTTCGTAGTCAGTTTCAATATCATTAAGCAAATCTGCTAAAACGCCGATTCTGACAACCACTCCATTAAGTATTAATCCTACTCTGTCACACAACGACTCAACATCTGACAGTATATGTGAACTTAGAAGAACCGTTTTACCTCTGGCTTTCTGATCAAGAATAAGGTCTCTGATCTCCTGTCTTCCAATAGGATCAAGTCCGCTCATTGGTTCATCTAAAACCAGAAACTCCGGATCATTTATTAATGACTGTGCTATTCCTATTCGTTGAAGCATTCCTTTTGAATACTTTCTGAGCTTTTCTTTCCTTGCATGGTCCATGCTTACTTTAATCAGTAGCTTATCAATTTTTTTCTCTAAAAACTCTTTCTCCATCCCATGAAGTCGTCCCATATATCTTATGAGTTCTTCCCCCGTTAGGTGATCATAGAAATAAGGGCTCTCAGGCAAATAACCGAACTTGGATTTTACTTCAACGTTCTGAGTCGGGACATTGTCAATTTTAATTTCACCGCTTGTAGTTGAGATAAACCCCAAAATAGATTTAAAGGTCACAGTTTTTCCTGCTCCGTTCGGACCTATAAAACCAAATATCTCCCCTCTCTCAACTTTAAAGTTAACGCCATGGAGCACCCGCACCTTCCTGCCGAAAAACCCCATTTTAAAATCCTTAACTAAATTGCTAACCTCTAACACCTTGACTTATCCTTGCATCCGTCTTACACATAGATTTTATTAACTGTTTAAATATTTGGCAAGAAAGCCCGTTTGTGATCTTGGGAAGTTACTCGTGCCGTCGCTTACCTAGAGAGTTCAGCAGCAATATTTAAAAAGATGTAAAATGAATAACCGCTAATCCTGATCTCCAAACAACATATCACCCGCTATGATCTTTTTCAGGTTACCACCAGGTTCTTCTATATAAACATATCCATAACTGTCCACCTTTCTCACTATGCCGCTGAATACCTCCCCAGACACATCTACTGAAATAAACTCATTAAGTTTTCCCCATTCATTCGTCCAGTCAGCCACAATCGAATGTACCCCTTGCCTCAGAAACTCTAAATAACACTCATCAAGAGCACCTATCAATCTTGAGGCTACATGCTCCCTGCTAAGCTCATTCCCACTCTCCAGGTACAGTGAAGTTACCTTATCAGCTTCGCTGGAAAGATTTGCCCTTATAAGTTCCTCGGACAGATTGACGTTCAGTCCAATTCCAACAACTACATAATCCAGTTTATCTTGCTTTAACCTCATTTCCGTTAAAACCCCTGCCACTTTCTTACCGTCTATCAACACGTCATTGGGCCATTTAATTTCAGGGGCGAAATTAAAATCTCTGAGCGTTTTGATAAGAGATAAAGAAGCAATGAACGTAAACACAGGTGAATAAAAGGGGTGTATATCAGGTCTGAACAAAGCCGACAGGTAAATATTAAAGCCTTTTGGAGAAAACCAGTCCCTTCCCATTCTTCCTCTGCCTCCCGTTTGCTCATCTGCGATCACGACCATCCCTTCGCCAGATCTGGAAGATGCCATCTCTGATAGTGTGGTGTTTGTTGAAGGAACGGTATCAAATACCATTACTTCGCTTCCAACTATCAGACTTCTTACAAGTTTGCTTATCTTTTGTTGACTTATTGTGCTCATTTAAAAATCTATTTAGGGTCAGGTCTTGTATTAAATTTAAATCAATATAATCCATGAACAAAGATTATTTTCTTATAAATTGACAAAGTTATCTTTTTTAAATATTCTACCTTGGTCAAAATACAAAGGGCCCATAGCTCAGTTGGTCAGAGCAGCGGACTCATAATCCG
>CAZUNK010000111.1:0-7913 GCA_964622285.1 uncultured Spirochaetia bacterium | reverse complement strand
CGATATTATAATTACCGCATATATCATAAAAACCAAAAATGCTATATATAATATCGTATTAAATAAACCTCTATGGTTTGAATTATTTTCTCCTTGCATAAGAAAGTTTAACATATATGTAACTAACAAGTCAATATGTGGTTTTTTGATCAGTTAGGAAGAGTTAAACCCTTTACCTTATCAACTCTTTGTATTTCAGTCTCTTTCCCTTTAACTACTGTATCTGAGTGGCAAGAGGACGGATATTATGACTTCCCGCATATTCTTCAACATACCTCTGGAGATGCTTTTTACTAATTCTATGACAGACGCTCACATAACCCCCTTTCATCATAGACCAGAAACTCTCCACTCCGTAAGATTTTGGCAGCCCCAACGGGATTTGAACCCGTGTTTCAGCCTTGAGAGGGCTGCGTCCTGAACCAAGCTAGACGATGGGGCCTTTAAAAAAAAGCAGGAAATAAACTGTATCACAAACTTTAAAGATCAGAAACGTCTTTTTTAGCCTTACGCAGCATAGCCTTAACGTTCTTTGGGGACGTGCCTCCGTAGGATGTTTTACTTTCCACCGATCCCTGAATTGAGATATAGTTAAACACGTCAGATTCTATCAATTTTGAAAAATCTTTTATTTCCTCCAGTGACAGCTCTTCCAGTTCCCTGCCCTGCTTCTCCGCGTAACGTACCATTGCTCCGGCGGTTTCATGCGCGTTTCTGAAAGGCATTCCCTTTCTGGTCAGATAATCCGCAACATCCGTTGCAGTTAAAAATCCTCCGGCAAGGGAACTGTTTAGATTTTCCTTCTTGAACTTTATATTTTTCAGCATCTCGCAGTTAAGCTCAAGGCAGGACCGTACCGTGTCAATCGTATCAAAAAGGGGCTCCTTATCTTCCTGCATATCACGGTTATAGGATAGAGGAAGACCTTTAAGGAGAGTCAGTATGGTGTTCAGATTTCCATACACCCTTGCTATTTTGCCACGTGTTAACTCCGCCATATCAGGATTTTTTTTCTGAGGCATTATGCTTGAACCCGTTGTAAAACCATCCCCCAGATCAACGAAGTCAAATTCTTTTGAGGACCAGAGCACAAGCTCTTCAGACAGTCGTGACAGATGCATCATAAGCAAAGAGCAGCAGAAGATAAACTCAGCTATAAAATCCCTATCGCTTACGGTGTCAATGCTGTTGCGTGATACCGCGCTGAATCCAAGCAGGGAAGCCGTCTTACTTCTGTCAATAGGAAAGGACGTTCCCGCTCCTGCTCCCGTTCCCAGAGGATTGACGTTGACCCTCTCCAGACAGTCTCTCAATCTACCTGCGTCACGTCTGAACATCTCAAAGAACGCCAGCATATGATGAGCAAGCAGAACAGGCTGTGCCCTTTGCAGGTGAGTATAAAGCGGCATTATCAGATCTATGTTCTTTTCCGCAAGTTTAATAAACTGACCCGACAGCTTTTTCAGCATCTTCAGGATGTCCCTGCCCTCTTTCAGAACATAAAGGCGCATATCCACCAGAACCTGATCATTTCTACTTCTAGCGGTGTGGATCTTTCCCCCGACTTTTCCAATTTTCTTGATCAGCCGCTTTTCTATATTGAGATGTATATCTTCATACTCCTCCATGAACGGGAATTTGCCGGATTCTATCTCTCTTTTTATAGACCCCAGTCCCCTGATGATCTTATCAGATTCGGTCTTTGAAATGATACTCTGCTTTGCGAGCATGCGAACATGCGCGATACTTGCTCTTATATCCTCCTCATAAAGTCGCTTGTCAAAACTTACCGACTCGGAAAATTTTTCTGCAACCTTGCTGGTAGGTTTTGTAAATCTTCCTCCCCACGCTTTTTTAGTCACTGCCTTTTTCCTTTAGCTCAGTTTTCATACCTATCTTATTATCAACCTGATCAACAAAGAGAGTCTGGGTTGGATAGGCAAAGTCTATACCTTTATCTTTGAACGTTTTAAATATTGCAAGATTGATATTCTGCTGTGCATCCATATACTGACCATAGTCATTGCTGCCCACGTTGTAAACTATTTCAAAATTCAGGGAAAAATCCCCATAGGAGTGAAAATGAGCGCGCTGGAACTCCGCGTTAGGTTCTTGATCAACGATCTCTTTTAAAATTACGGGGATTTTCTCCAACTTTTCATACGGAGTGTCATATACAACCCCAAGCGTGAACAGCGCTCTGCGCTTTTCCATTTTTTTATAGTTCTTTATTCTGCTTTGAAGCAGATCATTGTTGGGAAATACCAGCTGCTCACCCGAGAGGCTTTTTACCCTGGTGGTTTTCAGACCTATGCTCTGAACGTTCCCCTGCATATCACCAATTACTATATAATCGTTCACTTCAAACGGTTTATCCAGAATTATTGACAGTGAGGCAAGTATATCACCAAGCAGGTTCTGAAGCGCCAGAGCTACCGCAATGCCCCCTATACCAAGCCCTGCTATCAAAGTGGTGATATTAAATCCCAGATTGTTTACAATGAGAAGTATGATAACCCCCCACAAGGTTGTTCTTACAATAAAGCTGACCGCTTTTATCTGCGTGGTTCTTTCTCCCGCCTTGCTCTTTTCCTCTTTAATCAGTTTGTTCGTGTAGTAAGTGATTATACTTGTACACCAGAACGCGAACTGGGAGAGCAGAGCTATTACGATCATGCTTCTTCTTGCGGATGCTATGGTTTCATTTACATTCAGAAACAGAGAACCGATATAAAGAGACACAATTATCAGCACCAGAGTGCTGTTCTCAGATAAGAGCTTTACAATCAGGTCGTCGAATTTACTTTTAGTGGACTCTGCAAATTTCTCAAAGCGTCTGATAAACAGCTTATTAAGAGTAAAAAGCGTAAGGGTTAAAACAATTACAACTCCAAGGGCGATCAGCCACTGTTCAACGCTGTTATTAAGATAAACTTCCTGAAATATGTCATTAAGTATCATAAAATTTCTACCTCACAGGTTCAGCCGTTTCAGCAAAAACAATAGGATGTGGTATCATCTTTTTCATTTTTGGCATTATGTATGTATGTTTGTATATATGGTTTTGCAATTTAACAACAAGGTTAATTTATATGAAATTTCCAGATAATAATATAAAACAGTTGCTGAAAAAACAATTCAGTATGAAAAAACTGGGGTTGCTGTCGGTTTTAACGCTCTCTGTGTTGATGTCATCCTGTTTAGCAGGAGTTGTTGGTGGTACGGTTGCAGGCGTGGTTTCTTACAAACGCGGCGATCTGATCTCTAATGAAGGTGCCCCCTACAAACAATGTATGGAAGCGGTCTTCAAAGGCATGGATGAACTTGGCTACAAAGTGGAATCCGTCAAGCAATCAACCCTATGGTACTTTCAGGAAACGGTCAAAGCACGAAGCGCCGAAGGTAAAACGGTAAAAATAATCGTGAAATGGAAATCCGAGAACCATACCGAAATGAAAGTCAGGGTGGGAATACTTGGAAATAAGGCACGTTCTCAAGAAATACTCAGCACCATCAGACGATATATATATCAACAGTAATCGGCTGGAATCCATACACAGATTATATGGTCTTTTCCGTGTTATCTGCTTTTCAGACACCAGCTGCACGCAGCGGCTGATTTAACCAAGGACACCCGACGCCCGGTAAGGGTCAGGTGCCCATTCGTTGATTTTTCTGTGAACGCATCCCGCTGAGTAAATTCTACCTCTGCCAACCGCGCATACTTGTCAGGTATTCCATATTACTACCATCCAGGTTCGCTCTTTGGACCCTGTGAGTACGGGCGTTTAACCAATATACCTTACCTTCATTAACGGCAAGACCATACGGTTCAATTAATCCCTCGGGGTCGGAATAAACATCTTCCACGTTACTGCCGTCCAGGTTCGCCCGCTGGATCTTATGCACGACACCATCAGTCCAGTAGATCTTCCCTCCGGCGACGTCCAGGGCAACGGCAAACGGATGGATTACCCCATCATCCTTGTTAATAAAGTCGTCATCCACGTTACCGCCATCCAGATTTGATCTATGAAGCTCCTCCGTGAACGCGTCTGTCCAGTATATTTTACCTCCGCCAACTGCGATGGCACGTGGTTGACGCAGTCCATCTCTAGAGGAAATAATAGCTTCCACGTTACTACCATCCAGATCCGCCCTCCGGATTACGCTTGTAAAACCTGCAGTTCCCGTCCAGTAGATCTTGCTTCCGTCAACTGCAACGTCAAACTGCCGTAACCGGTAATTAGGGTTAGGACATGGGAGGAAGAATGAAGCAGCAGCCGTAATTTCCCGATCAGTACAAAGGGTTGGCAGTTCCATGCTCCCGGTACCATCCAGGTTCGCCTGATGTATCTTATCCGTGTTAAAGTCCGTCCAGTATATCTTCCCTCCAGTAACGTCCAGTGTAATACCTCGTGGTTCTTCCAAACCGGAAATAAAATCTCGTTCAAAGTTACTGCCATCTACGCCTGCTTTATAGATCCTTTCCGTACCAGTCTCAATCCAGTATATATTGTCCCCACCAACCGTTATGTCCTGCGGAGTACCCGCCCCGCTGAAAATGGCCTGAAGATTACTACCATCCAGGTCCGCTCTCTGTATCTTGTTCGCGCCACCTTCCGTCCAGTACATAGTTCCTTCGGCAACGTCCAGCGCAACGCCTCGCGGAAGACGTAAGCTCGGAACAACAGTTTCTGAAACTGAACTCCCGTCTAACGTCGGTGCACTCTCCATGGGAATAGCCACTCGTTGTATTACGCCTGTATCACGTTCCGACCAGTACATCATGCCCCCTGCAGTATCCAGCGCGACGGATTCCGGAAAGTCTAAATTATTAACAAGTATCTCCACGTTGGTACCGGTCAGGTCCGCTCTATAGATCTCACCCGTTCTTTGCGTAACGGAATAACTCGGGGCCGTCCAGTACATCTTTCCTCCGGCAACATCCAGAGTGATGTCATGTGGAAGACCTATGTTCAGATAACTTACAACAACATTTTCTACACCAGAACCATCCAGGTTCGCTCGCTGTATCCTGTGAAAAGTCGTATAGTATATCTTGCCTCCGGAAACGTCCAGTGCAATGCCTTCCGGCAAATACAGTCCCGTTACAAGAGATTCCACGTTACTGCCATCCAGGTCCGCCCGCTGTATTCTGCCGTTGATCTTCTCCGTCCAGTACATCTTGCCTCCGGCAACGTCCAGCGCGATGCCATAGGGATCAATTATTCCCTCGGCATGGGTAACAAGGTCCTCGGTGCTGGTACCGTCTAAATTAGACCGCTGGATAAGATGTGAATCCTCATCCGTCCAGTACATCTTACCTCCGGCAACGTCCAGCGCGATGCCCTCAGGCCGGCGCAGTTGCGGGTTTGCATTAGGTACAGGAGGTTCAGAAACGGCACCACCACCGCCATCTCCATCTCCGTTATCCCCACAGCTGACGTTAATAAGCAAGCAGAATATCAATAAGAAAAACAGTGTAAAAAACCTCTTGGAACTGAAAGTAAAATCTTTCATATTAAAGCCTCCTTAAATTAATAACTTTTCAAAATAAGTTCTTCAGCGTTAAAGTTACATCCGTAACTCCCGACGTGTAAAAAAGCTAACAAAGAGCAGATAAAAGTCAAGAAAAAGCACTCCTTTCTCTCTCCAGGTCAAGTTCGGATTTTATACCAAATTCGTGCAGGGAGCTGTTGGCGTTTTCAATGCTCGTGCACTTCGCCACCAGCCTTGCAAGCACTGATACTTTTTCAAACAACACGGCAGGATCAATATAGATCGTTACCGTTGAGGAAAAATTCAGGTTGATAAATTTCGTACCGCTTCTTATGCGGCTTCCTTCAAACTCACCCCTTGCGTACTTCACGGGATACCTGCTCGCCTCGGTCGGAACCGCCTCTATGAGTTTTTCCATCACCCCCAGCACATCCGGAGTAATTCCCCAGCTCCCCATTATCCCTCCATGTCCGGCTATCCGTTTAACAGAGCTTTCAAGCTCGGGTATGGTCAGTTCTCCATCAC
Organism: uncultured Spirochaetia bacterium; assembly: GCA_964622285.1. Classification (GTDB taxonomy): domain Bacteria; phylum Desulfobacterota_D; class UBA1144; order Nemesobacterales; family JAJCZQ01; genus CAZUNK01. The sequence continues at coordinate 1,886 of CAZUNK010000111.1, read as the reverse complement.
TGCCAAATCCAAGGACGCCGATCACCGTTCTTATTTTTCTGCCGACCTCGTAAAGCGATGCGATCATTATTGAATCCGCCAGCGGGCTCAGTATTCCCTTCTCAGCTCCCGTTGCAATTGCATCACCGCCGACGTCAATTCCCACGATCAGATCCACGCCGAGCCTTTCTGCAGCGTCAATTATCCCTTTGGCCGTTGTCACGGGGCCCTGGTTTATATCTATTAAAAGCGTCCTTACTCCAAGTACCTCCGATGCTTTTGATTCCGCAAAAAAAACGCCCGTGGAGGTCGCCGTATCCTTGCCGCAGTACCAGACCACGTCGTTGAGCTTATCCGCGTTTTTTATCTCTTCAAATCTTCTGGGTCCCGGCACGGGGTCTATCGTGGACCTTTCCCATGGCAGCCCCCCAAGCAGGTAATCAACGCCAAACATGCTCAAAAGACCGGCAGTTGGAAGCGTACCCACTATATCACCTCCTCCGCCGATGCCTATCAGCATTGCCCTTTTGCTGCTTTTTAATATTTTCTCCAGCGAAATACTTCTCATCTTATTTATTGACATGAGTATATTATATTTTATCCTTGATTTAAGGAATGCAACGGCGAACTGGTTTTTTATCTCTTCCCGTCAGAAAACCGTGATGAGATTTTTCAGTAACCTTATTATTTTTATATCGTTATTTTATCTGACCTTCTATATCCCACTTGCAGTAACTTCCTATAATTCCTCCTGGATACAGTACGGCTGCAACTTTCATAAGAGATGTGAAATCCTGGGATATGAACACGTGGAAAGCGCGGCGGACAACCTGGTCTCCTTTCTCCTTCACAGGGAGCAGCTGAGCGATCAGTGGAGAGAGAACGAGAAAATACATTTAAAAGAAGTAAGGCCCATGCTGGATATAACCTTCATAGCCGCTTTACTGGCGCTCATGGCCCTTATCATGTTCAGAGGCAGGATCTCTGGCTTCTATAAATTTGCAGCCGTGAACCTTCTGGTGGTTCTCTGTCTTTTTATAGTACTGCCGAACTTCAAGACTTTCTGGAGAGATATTTTTCATCCTCTTCTGTTTGACAACGACCTGTGGAAACTGACGAACAGGGACACGCTGTACTATATTATGCCAAGGGTGTATTTTAAAATCACCACGGCGGTAATACTGGCGGTCTGGGGAGCCACGAACGTTTCCATAGTTTTATTCTCACTGCTTTATAAACCTGCAGAGAAAGGGGAACATAAATAAGCAGGCGGCGTCTTTGCTCAGCTTAGTCCCGCCGGAGCCTTATCCGCTTTTGGTTTTTTCACGGATGATCGTTTAATATACTTACCAGGCCAGTTTGTACCGTCTGGCAGTTTTTATGAAAAAAGTATTAAAAAACTGGAAACATCTACCCGGCATACACTGCGGCTCCGTTGCGGTCAGGGACGTTATGAACTTTTACGGAGCGCTTTACTCTGAGGAGACGTGCTTTGGACTGGGAAGCGGCCTTGGATTTTATTACTCAGTTAACGAAGGCTCCAGCCCCTCAAGATCAATACTTCTCAGAGGTCCCGGCATGGAGGTGAAGTTCTTCAACCATTTCGGCATGGGGATCAAAGACTGGAGCTATGAGAACGATCCAGACAAGGCACTGACAGACCTCACAGAAAGTATAGACAGCGGCGTTCCCGTACTGATACAGACCGACATATTCTATCTTGATTATTATAATTCAGGAACGCACTTTCCCGGACACATTGTGGCCGTGTGCGGGTATGACGATGAAAAAAACGTTTTTTACCTTTCTGATACTGCGTTTGAGGATGTTCAGGAGGTCCCGTTTAAAAAGCTTTCTATATCAAGAAGTTCAAAAATGCAGCCATATCCGCTCAGCAACAATAATAT
>CAZUNK010000110.1:0-5318 GCA_964622285.1 uncultured Spirochaetia bacterium | reverse complement strand
GCCTATAAGCGTGCCTATCCCTCCTATTATCGTTCCATCAATTATAAATATCCTTCTTATCTGCTCTTTTGTGGTTCCCATAGCGCGCAGAACGGCAATATCCCTGCTCTTTTCCATTACAAGCATTATCAAAGTACCGATTATATTAAGTGCTGCTACAAGTATTATCAATCCAAGAATGATGCCCAGCGCAAGTCTTTCCAGTTTCAAAGCCTTAAAAAGATTTCTGTTTGCATCCTCCCAGCTCCTTGTGAAAAAAGGAAACCCTAAAACCTCTGAAATAGATAATGACACCTCCTGTGCCCTGAAAGCGTCAACGAGCTTGACCTCAACCGTGTTTACCGCTTCCTCAAGTTCAAAAAAATCCATTGCGTCTTTTATGTTCACATAGGAGAAAGAAGAATCATACTCAATCATTCCAAAATCAAATAACCCTATCACCTCAAATCTCTTGACCTTGGGCATAGCTCCAAACGGTCCCACATTACCAAAGGGGGAGAGCATATTGACCAGATCTCCAGGGATCACGCCCAGTACCGCGGCAAGTTCCTTACCTAAAATTATTGGGGGTTTTTTAGAAGCCGTCTCATCGTCCAGGCCCAGCAGTATATCCCTGCCCATCAGTCTCATTTTATTCCCGGTTCTGCCGTTCTCACCGTTCCAGACCAGGGCTCTTCCAACTGCTTCTTCAACGCTTGTTACGTTGCCTGCAAGGAAAGGGTCTATCCCTTTGATAACCACACCTGAAACATTGCCTTCAGCGGCAAGCATGGCCTGACTGTATATTAAAGGGCTTGCACCTGCCACTTCCGGCATCTCCTGGACCCTGCCTACTATATCGTAGTAGTCCTTGATCGCACCATCATAGCTCATCACAGCTATGTGGGAATTCACTCCTAGTATCTTGTTCCTCAGCTCGTCTTCAAATCCGCTCATCACCGCAAGCACAACGTTCAAAGCCATTACGCCTATTATCACTCCAATGATAGAAATAGCGGCAGTAACGGATACGAACTTCTGACGTTTTTTAGAAGCAAGGAACCTCAGGGATATAAAGAACTCGTAAAACATCAGGGTTTTAAATGCGGAAAGAATATCACTTCCCTTATTGAACTTGAGTTTGTCAGCAGCATGACCAGACGGTCTATCCCAATACCTGCTCCAGCGGTTGGAGGCATGCCGTATTCAAGCGCTTCAATAAAGTCTTCATCAACTTCATGGAATTCTTCATCCACTCCACTTTTATTGTTAAGCTGGTCTTCAAATCGTTTTCTTTGGTCCACCGGGTCATTCAGTTCTGAGAAAGCATTGGCTATTTCCCAGCCGTTTATATAGAGCTCGAATCTGTCGGTCACCTCAGGGTCGTCGTCGTTCTTTCTTGCAAGGGGGGATATTTCCACGGGAAAAGAATGAACAAAGGTTGGATCTATAAGGTGTTTTCCGATCTCCTGCTCAAATATCTCCATAATTGCCTTGCCTTTAACATCGTTGTGCTCAATGCCCAGGCTCTGTGCCTTCTTAAATATCCCCTTTTCATTTTTCAAAAATTCATGGCCGTATTTCTCAGCCAATGATTCATACACGTTAACCCTGCTCCACGGCGTCTTGAGATCTATCTCTTTGTCCTGATACGTTATTTTTTCCCCGCCTGAAACTTGTCTGCACACATCGTTTATCATGTTCTCAATAAGGACCATCATCCCTTCATGATCCTCGTAAGCCTGATATAGCTCTATCATGGTGAATTCAGGATTATGCCTGGTGGATACACCTTCGTTCCTGAAAACCCTGCCGATCTCATAAACCCTCTCCAGCCCTCCTATTACAAGCCTTTTTAGATAAAGCTCCGGAGCGACCCTCAGATACAGGTCCAGATCCATTACGTTGTGGTGGGTGACAAAAGGCTTTGCCGTTGCACCTCCAGCGACTGCGTGAAGGACCGGAGTTTCCACTTCCATAAAACCCTTGTTTTCCAGATAGTTCCTTATTGAACTTATTATTTTGCTTCTTTTAACAAATATCTCTTTAACGTGGTCGTTGGATATAAGATCTATGTACCGCTGACGGTAGCGTAGTTCAACGTCCTGAAGCCCGTGCCACTTTTCCGGTAGCGGCTGTAAGGACTTTGTTAACAACCTGAATTTACTTACATTCAGGGTCAGCTCTCCCGTTCGGGTTTGAAAAAGAATGCCTTGAACTCCTATGAAATCCCCAACGTCTATATATTTTTTAAAGAATTTCAAACTGTCTGCACCGGCATTGTCCCTTTGGATGAATCCCTGCATCTTTCCCGTTCCATCCTTCAGATCAAAAAAAATGCTTTTGCCAAAGTCCCTTTTTGAAAGGACCCTGCCGGCAATGACGAACTGTTCGCTCAACTGGCTCAGTTGCTCTTTGGAACTGTTGCCGTAGGATTCCAGAACGTCCTTAATTAAATTTTCTGGGTGAAAATCATTAGCAAAAGGAGCAACTCCCTGCTCTATCAGCTGTTGTAGTTTCTCAATCCTGATCCGTTTCTGGTCACTTGCTCTTTCTTTCATAGACGCTCAGAAGTTGGTTTTTGGAATTAAATAATACAGGCAGAAATCCCTTTAGCAACCAACTCGGAACTATGCCCCGTTAAGACATGCCACCTTTTATATTCCCGCCTCGCAGAGCAGCCTGTTTTTTTGGCTTTTTTATCAGTCTAAATTATCTCGTTCCAGAAGACGGTCTCAACATTGTTCGGAGGCAGTTGATAATTATACACTCCAAACTTCGCACCACCAGTGTCAGAAGCCCCGCCAGTGGTTGATATATTAAGGGTCAAAACGTTCCCAGGTCCTATGCTCAGCGTCGGTGGTGACCCTATTCCTTCACCTACCACCTCTCCCGCAAAAGTATTCGGTCTTTCATTGTCAGGGTCAGGAATAATCCTCTGCAGCATATCCTGTCCCGTTATGTAATTTATTCCATACAGACGGGTCTCACCTATATCTTTTCTCAAGCACGGCTCGGTGCTAACACCACTACTCTTGTCAAATGGATTATAGGTTGCAAACGTAAGCAACCCGTCTATAACTATTGGAGCGCCTAATCCTTTCTCTCCTGTTGCACTGTTAGGATATTCCACCATGAAATTATTATGCACTGTGGAACCTGTAGAATCACTTTGGTAAGAACTGTCTATCTTTATTGTTGATGGAACATCATCCTCATCCAGCATTGTAGTAGTAGTAGTTAATAAACTATTAAAGCCGCTCGTGCTGTCTCTTAAACTTTCCTGAACGTAGTCATCCACAAAGCTGTATAAACGGCCGGTGTCATCGTTCTCCGTCGGGTTCCTGCGATTTCCAGTCTGAAATATCACCCGCCTCCTTGCGTCCACGTCAGTTACCACAGTGGGAGGAAAATATATCGGTTTTTTACCCGCCATAGTAGTGGGGTCTGCTTTTCCACACTCCGTGTCCGTATTGGTACAAAACACCACCGCGCCCTTCCACTCACTTGCCTCTATTACTGCATTTCCCTTGATCATTGTAGTCCCGCTGCGCTCCACTTTCGTTTCAGAAAGTGCAGCACTCGTTTCCAGCGGCTTTGACACGTCAAATCTCCAAAGCTGCCCGCAGGTATCTCCTGCTAAAACGATATCAGCGTAGCCATCCGTGTTAAGATCAAACACCCCTGGCTCAGACGCCATCTCACATTTCATTCTGCCTTTATCAGCGTCGGACAGAGTTGAAGGAACAGTACTGCTCTCATGGAACTTGTATACTATTTTGCCCGTGGGAATATCTATAGCGTAAAACGCATTCCCAAACGTTGTGATATCACCCGTGTCCGGGTCCAGTCCCCCGCCTGTGAACGCTACCCATCTGTCAGCAACCCCATCACTGGCCTTCAATCTTACCTTTGATATAACCGGACTTGACCAGCTGTTGCCAAAATGCGCATCATTCAACGTCCATAGATGAACCGGATATGGCAGCGTTGATCCAGCGTCTGCTGGAGTGTCTGAAGGCGTTGCAGCCACCGTGCTGTCAACTTTGCAAACGTCTCCGCTCGCGTTGCAGTAAGCGTTCGTTATGTCCAGTGCCGTTATTCCCTTGCTTCCGTTGCCAAACCCTGACATCAGAACCGTGTGCCATTCGCAGCCATTTACGTCCACGCCGCCATCTGCGCTCACGTTATTACAGTTCACGCTTGTCATCTCGTTGCTGTATCCATCTATAAAAATGTCTGAAATTCTCGGCGTCTGATCAAAAAAAGCGTTGTCCTGCTGTAGCTTGTTCTTGTCCAGAACAAAGTCCTTCAGATCTCCACCTGCTCTTCCCTCTTTCAAAAATACGGGTGGAACGTAGAAAAATATCTCAGACCCGTTCCCAGCGTCATAAAAACCGGTTTCCTCGTTCTGCGTAAATGGGTTCCTTCTCTGGCTGTCCTGAAACTCTCCCGCGTGGAACGCATGAAGACCTCCCGCGTTACTTCCAACGTAAACCACTGCAGACCTCTTTCTGAAACCTGCTTCAAACCCGCTGAAAGCAGTCTCCTTCGCAAGCTGGGACGGAGACCCGACCGCCTTGGGAGAGGAATGGTACAAACTGCCCATCCTCACCTGACAACTGCCGCTGGATTGACACAGGGGACCCAGGTCGTCTTCAGGGTTGTCACTAAGTACGTCCGTCTCCCCAGACATAAAATCCTTTATCTCTTTTACTAAACACGCCTCTACCTTGTCTGAATAATCAGGATCAGTTTCCGCAGGTATGTCAGTAGTGCACTCCTGTGACTGATTGGCCTTCGCTCCGCTGAATATCGCTGTATTCCTGTACGTATCTACGTCAGTGGGCATTATCCCCAGTTGAGTCTCGCTCAAACTGCTGAATTCCGTTATGCCCTCCGTATATAAGCCCCCGTCTTTTGTGTCAGGATCAACCGTTATCACGTTCCGCGGGTCTATGCTCAGATCCCTCTCTGCCAGCTTGCTTCCTGCCTCCCAGTGATACTGACGCGCGTTCGCTTTATTTATACCTGTGCTTGAACTCCCTCCCGAAAACACCACTTTCTTGTAATCCAGATTGTTCCCGCTCGGCTTTGCAAGAACCAGTCTGTCGTTTGGATTACTTGGTTCCGCCGCAAAAGTATACAAAGCAAGGCGGCTCTGCCACAGCTTCACACCTGACGCTGGCGTTGTGAACGTTACAAACGTTCTGTCACGCAGTCCGCTGCTGCCGGATGTGTTAGGCACCGTCGGGGAAGCTCCTGAACTCAGATAGCTGTTTATTGAATCCAGTATCTTGTTAAGAGCATCTGCAAATCCAGAGATGTCTTTAATGAAA
>CAZUNK010000109.1:0-10712 GCA_964622285.1 uncultured Spirochaetia bacterium | reverse complement strand
CTTCTATCCCCGTAAGTGCCAAACAATTTTCCGGTGATAATTAAATGCAGATGGTTTTCGGAAAAATCCACGGCCGGATTTCCAGACATATATGAAAACAATCTTCTCTGAAGCCAGTAGCCATCTATAAAATCCCCCCTTACTTCAGAATCAACGCCCCTGTCAAAGCTTTCTCTGGTAAGATCGTCCAGAGGATCTTCAAGGTCCTTTATTTTTATAGTCTCAATATAGCTTTGAAAATCAAGCAGATCCTTTTTATCTAATCTGAGATAATTAAAAAGGTCACCTCTGGTGCTCACGTTAAAAGAAAAACCGTCTGAAAGGAAGTTTGCCGCTTCATCCATGTTGAAGGAGCTTGATGGTCCATCAGTATAAAGAAAGATCTTAATCATTAAGCTCTGCTATTGTTTCCACCTCAACTGGGGAGTTCATCGGAAGTTCTGATACGCCCGCCACGGCCCGTGAATGCACCCCTTTTTCTCCAAACACCTCATAGTACAGATCAGAGGCACCATTTATTACGCTTGCCTGGTCGTAAAAACCCTCTGAACTTGCAACGTAGCCGGTAACCTTAACTATCCGCTTAACTCTGTTCAGATCCCCTATCTCACTTTTTATTATGCTCAGAGAATTAATTGCACACTGCCTTGACGCTTCAGCCGCCTGGCTCAACGACACAACAGAACCGACCTTACCGTCGAAAAGCAGCTTTCCCTCCTTAAGTGGCAGCTGACCTGATATAAAAAGCAGATTGCCGGAAATAACAGATGGCCGGTAAGAACCAAGAGGCTTTGGAGGTTCGCTGAGAACAATTCCAAGGGATTTCAGTTTATTCTCAATGCTCACGACGGTTCAACTCTTGTATTTAAGTACAACGTAAAAAACACTGTCTGGTCTCCTCACTAATAAAAGAAGATTTGAATTGTCCTTAAGACGAGAAAGCTCCTCTCTGAACTCCTTTACAGAATCTATCTTTTTCTGATTTACCTCCAGAATGACATCGCCTCTTTTAAGTCCCACGTTATCGGCCGTGCTCCTTGTCTGCACCTGTGACACCAGAACGCCTTGTTGTTTCTCTATTTTGTATCTCTGCATTAACTGCGAGGTTATGTCCGTAACTGCCATTCCCAGAACGGCTTCCACTTTCCTGCCTTCTAAGCCGGGGTTTGCAAACTGCTCCTCAGGAAATTCTCCCAGCTTAACCTTTACGTTCTTTCTCTTCCCGCTTCTGACTATATTCAAACTGACCACAGTTCCAGGGGAGGTATTAGCTATGATCCTCGGCAGGTCGTTAACGGTCTTGATCTTCTCTTCGTTTACCTGCAATATAGCGTCTCCTCTTTGAATTCCCGCAGATTCAGCAGGACTACCGGGAGCAACATCAGATATTATCACGCCGGAATCACCCGGAATATCCAGACTCTCGCGTATTTCCGGAGATATTTTCTGTATATAGACTCCAAGCCATCCTCGCACCACTTTGCCCGAGTCTTTCAGCTGATCGGCAATGCGGGATGCTATGTTGATTGGAATAGCAAAACCAATTCCCTCACCCCTGGCAATAATGGCAGTGTTCACCCCTACCACTTCACCTTTATGATTAAAAAGTGGACCTCCGCTATTGCCGGGATTTATAGCAGCATCGGTCTGAATAAAATCATCATAGGCACCAAATCCAAGCGTCCTGCCCTTGGCACTTACAATTCCAGCGGTGATGGTATTTCCAAGACCAAACGGATTACCTATGGCAACGACCCAGTCTCCTATTTCAAGTTTTGAAGAATCACCTATCTTAACTGACTTTAATGACCCCTCCGGGTCGATCTTTAACAAGGCAAGATCAGTTTTAGGGTCAGTGCCGATGATCTTGGCCCGATAGTTCTTCCCGTTTTCCAGAATAACGTCTATTTCATCAACCTGTTTCACCACGTGGTGATTGGTTATTATGTATCCATCTGAACTAATTATAAATCCGGAACCCAGACCCTTTCTTTTAAACTCTCTTCCCTGCTCATTATCTTCAAAAAATCTTTTAAAAAACTCATGGAAGGGAGAGCTGGGATCTTCCCACGGACTTCCGAATCCAAAGTTTCTTTGTTTCGTGATACTTGTGGTACTTATGTTAACAACTGACGGGCTAAGGTCCTTTACAAGCCTTGACAGATATTTCGGATCATATGAATGTGAACGGGAGTCTGCAGAGCTCAGAAGCAGGAACGTACAAACAAAAAAAGATACCAAGATGTGTCTAATCATTAACATGGATGACTTACAACCTCTTTTGCTCATAATGAAATTATAGTTTGATTTCGGAAAAAATAAATTCAATACCTGCAGCTTTGAACCAATTAACAAAAGCCGCCGTGGAGAGGACTAAACGTCCTGTCAAAATGCTATATGGCATCTTTCAGAAGATTGTCCCAGTACCTGTAAACCAGATCGTTTGAGTAAACCTTCAGTACATAGTCCCTGATACCTGAAAGCAATCTGCTGTTTGAATAAACCAGCTTGCCCATCATCCTTGACTGGTTCTGGATCTTACTGACCCTTGGTTTCCTTCTCAGCTCGTACTGCGCAAGCGCATGGGAAATGTACTTTGAATCAGTTCTGCACAGCTCCTCGGCTATTACCGCTGCCGACTCCATTGCCATGGACACTCCAGCTCCTGCATTAGGAAGGACTGCATGGGCAGAATCTCCGACCAGCACTACTCTGCCTTTATGCCAGCTGTCCATCTGCAGGTCTTTATAAGAATCAAAGTATATCTCTTCAGGGTTGGAAAGCTGCTCAAGCATCTCAGGTACTATGCCACCAAAGTCTTTAAAGCACTCTTTAATTTTATCAATTCTGTTATCCGGATCATCTTGACTGTCTTCTTTCATCTTAATGCTTGTAAATACTGAAAGCCTGCCCTTTGTCGGCCAGACGCCGATGAACTTGCCCTGCCCCCAGTATTCCACTATGCTGCTTGGTTTTGACAGCCTGGGATCCACCCAGAACCCCCAGCCGGACATTCCGCTGTACGTCAGTGGAATATCTCCGAAGATCTGGATTCTTGTCCCGGACCTTACCCCGTCACATCCGATCACTAGATCATATTTTTCAGACTTGCCCCCACTAAAGTGAACCTCTGCCACGTCCCTGCCCTGCTCTATTTTTTCAACGGTTGAGTCCATACTGAGGATTTCAGGATCAACCGCCTTTAAAAGCGTATCTATAAGTTCAGGTCTGTAGATGCTTATTATTGGTCCATATTTTTCCACAACGGGGTCCACGGTGTAGGTTTTTATCACCTCACCTTTGTAATTTGACACATAATAATCTGTAAACTGGCAGCCTTCCTCAAGCAGCTGTTCGTAAACGCCAAGTCCCTTAAGAACTCTACTTCCCGATGGCCAGATCACTATTACGTAACCTACCTTTCCATACTCAGGGACTTTTTCTACCAGCTTGGGCTCAAACCCTCGTCTTTGGAGAAGTCCAGCCAGGGTCAGCCCTGCAACCCCGCCCCCTATGATCAGTATTTTCATTTCCGGTCCATATCTTACTCTTCTGCTCGGACCATTTTTATTCAGACCTGTATTGCTCATGCCAAAACAATTATACCATATTTTACTGATCTTCTTCTATCCCCCAGGGAGTAATAATGGGTTATCTTTTCAGTTGTAAATACCGTGCTAAAATATTTTGTTATGCACTCTGTACTAGAAATCACTGAACTTGGAAACCCGGTACTCAGAAAAAGAGCAGAAGAAGTTAAAAACGTTGATGATCCTGAAATTCAACAACTGATCGACGATATGATGCATACCGTTAAGAAGGTAAACGGGGTAGGTTTAGCCGCCCCACAGGTTAACAGGTCGCTGAGAATTTTTGTAATGGCATCTCATCCCAGCCCGAGATATCCGGATGCTATTGACGCAGAACCGCAGGAAATAATAAACCCTCAGATAACAGGCAGGTCAGAAGAAACAGAGAATGAGTGGGAAGGATGTCTGAGCATACCCGGCATACGCGGCCTTGTGCCAAGACACAGAGAAATACAGGTGAGATATCTAAACAGGCACGGAGAGGAAAAATCTGATACTTTCAGCAATTTTATCGCCCGGATCTTTCAACACGAACTTGACCATCTAGATGGTTTAGTTTTTCTGGACAGAATCAAAAGTAATAAGAACATCATTACAGAACATGAATACATTAAACTTGTTGAATCACTGACAAGAGAATAGAAACCAAAAACCGACATTAAGGACTTTTTCAGGGAAACCTGCAGTCTAAATGACTTTACCTTTGATAGACCTTTCTGAATTTAATTAAAGGCACTTTTGAAAAACTTGTTAATAACCATTCACTTCACTATAATGCTAAAAATGTAACGTGAAAAATTGAAAAAATTTGACAATATGAGAAAGATGAAAATATAATGGAGAAGAGCAGTTCGGATATATTAAGAGGTTAGCATCTGATGTATAGAAATAATAAGGGCGTGAAAATCAAAGAACTGTTTTTAGGGTTTATACTATGCATCTTTTTTGTAGCATGCGGTGGTGGGAATGATGCAGGGATACAAGAAACACCTTCCTTAGGTGCTCATGAATCAGCAGTTCCTTCCACAGACAATGAAGCAGAAACACAAGGGACAACCCCCATTACACCACCAGTAACACCTTCCTTAGATACACCCGAACCAGCAGTTCCTTCCACAGACAAGATTTCTACCTTCGGTTCACAAACAATAGATGATCAAGTTTATATCCAGGGAGTAAAAAGAGATTCAGTGATCCTACCGGAGGCAACTGGTGGAGATGGAGAGCTAACTTATAGCTTAACACCGCTGCCGGATGGTATGACGTTTGATGAAGGGACACGAGTTCTGAGTGGTTTTCCCACAGCTTTGGGCAGCACAAGAATAACTTATACAGCACGGGATGCAGACATGGACGAAGTAGCACTTACATTTGACGTGATTCACAAAACGTCACATATAAGAAACATCTGCAGCCGCACGCAGCAGGTGGAAGATGCTATTCTTGCTGAAATACATAAAACAGATAATACGATTACCTGTGATGCCGTTACCGAACTGCATATTACAGGTATCACTGAACTGGATCTGTCCTCTCAGGGCATCAGCTCTCTGCAAGCTGATGACTTTGATGATCTTGTAGGTCTTACATCACTGGATCTGAGAAACAATGATCTGACATCCCTGCCTTCAGATGTGTTTGACGGGCTATCAAGTCTCTCAGGATTGGATTTGGGCTATAACGATCTTACGACTCTTCCATCAGATGTGTTTGACGAGCTATCAAGTCTCTCAGCACTGTGTATAAATCACAATAGCCTGACGACATTGTCTGAAACCATATTTGAAGAACTATCAAGTCTCTCATTACTGCTGCTGCAACACAACAGCCTGACGACCCTGCCAGCAGATCTGTTTGATGGAACATCTATCACAACGCTGTATCTGAACAACAATGACCTAATGACCCTGCCTTCAGATTTATTTGATGAACTATCAAGCCTATCAGCACTGTATTTGGGAGAAAACGAAGGTCTTACGACCTTGCCCTCAGACATATTTGATGGACTATCAAGCCTATCAAAACTATTTTTGAGAAACAATGGTCTGACTACCCTGCCTGAAGATGTGTTTGCCCAACTATCAGGACTATCATTCCTGTATTTGGAAGGAAATGATGGTCTGATCCTGCCCTCAAACATATTTAGTGGACTATCAAGCATCTCAGAGTTGCATTTGAGACGCAATGGTCTGACTACCATTCCTGAAGATGTATTTGATGGACTGTCAAGTCTCTCAAAACTGTATTTGAGTTTTAATGATTTTACGACCCTGCCCTCAGATTTGTTTAGCGGGCTTTCAGGGCTAACAAAACTGTCGCTTCATGAAAACAGCCTGACAACACTGCCTGAAGATCTGTTTGACGGACTATCAAATCTCTCAATACTGTTTCTGGGTGAAAATAACCTTATGACCCTGCCTGCAGACTTATTTGAGGGGCTATCAAATCTTGATAATCTGGAGCTGCAGAGCAACGCCCTGACGACCCTGCCTGCAGATTTATTTGAAGGACTATCAAGTCTCACTAAACTGGATTTGAGAAATAACCCTCTTGATGCCACCCCTGCAATTTGTAGTGAACCGATGGTAACTTGCCAGTTGCCTTAGTTGTTAACTATCCACAATATAGTTCTCCTGTTTAACGAAGCTGTTTATGGAAATACAGCCTGCCCGTAATCTTGAGAATAATTGACAATCAGATAGAATTGACGATTAGAATGAGCAACTATCCTCCTGGATTAGATTCCGCAATTGATCATAAGTTTTTTGATGCAGTATTTCAAAGAAGGTCCCGAAGATTTGGGCTGGGAATGGAGATTGACAAGGGTCCCCTTGAATATAAATCAAAACACAAACCCGTCCCTCTCAGCGAACTTGAGGAAGCTATAATAGTCTGGACAGGACTGGGAATTAAGAATATAAACCTCTCCGATTTTCCCCCTCACGTGGGCCTTGATCTTGAAATGCAGTTTACAAGTAAGACCATACCTGCCCTTGGAGACGTTCATAGAACGGAACTTTTCTACACCAACGACAGCGGACTGTACATGGTAAAAATGCACGACAAACTTGCTCATGAATTTGAAGGCTTAGAGAAAATGACAAGGTCCCGGAGAATTGACAAAATACTTGAGCTCTTCAAAGAATCACAAATAAAGCTCCATGATGGAAGAGCAGACCTGCCAACTCAGCCGCCGGGCATTGCAGCACATAACCTCTGGAACGTAAACAAGCCTGGTACCACGCTTTTTATGCCTGTAACTGACTTATCTGCGTGCATAATCAATCTGTATTTTTTCTACATGAGAGCTGATCACAGGTTCAATTTTCTGGATGAACTTCACGGATTAAAGCACCCTGGAACCTCAGAATGGATAAAAAGAGGATTTATTGACGAAGGCAAGAAAATGCCACTTATTGAAGCTGAACTGCGATTTGCCAACGGTTACATAGCCGAGCAGGCGTTTATGGGGCAGAACATGGTACTGACCCTTCAGACGCTTGGACTTGGAGGATGGCTGTTCAGTGGATTTGCCAGCATGTTCATGCTTGGAGGAACTCCATTTAATAAAGGACTCGGATTCAGGTTTACAACTCCTGATATAAAAGGAAGCACGGGAAATCCAAACCCAGTGGCTGTTGGTAGAGACGGTCTGTTCCATTCATTCTGCCCACCTTATTACAAGGACATGAACGAAGCCGTTGAGGCTTTCAATGACCTGAAGTGGACGAACTGGAAATCCCACCCAATGCCGTACAGAGATCCTGAAGCGGTCGTAAAAGAGATTGAGAGACCTTCTAAAGAAGAAATACAGATAGTTAAAGACATCTGCAGCTACATCTACGACACTTACGGTAGATTTCCGGCTTTCTCCGACCCTATGTTCCTACGGTTCATGGTTCAGGCACATCATCTTGATCTTGATTTTTACGATAAGTTCTATCCGCCCGGAGCTTACACCGAATCACACAAGAACCATTTCAAACTCTGGCACCCTGAAATCAAAGACCCTTTTTCAGGTGAGAATAACGACCAGAACAATCAGGAAAGTTAAACTGGTCCTTGTTCGTAATCTTTTACTATCCTGCTCACCGTGGAATAATGCAGAGAAAAGTGATCAGCTAGCTGCCTGAGCGTGTAATCACCACTGAGATACGCTCTTGCAATTGCAGTCTCCCTGGAATCCGATGAGTTCAGATACTGCTGAATTAAAGCAGACCTCTGTATTTTCGGTATTTCCGTTATATCTTTTTCTTTATCAATATATCCCAGCACGTCGTTTATAAATTTTTCATCTCCCAGGAAGACCTGTTTTGTTATCTGATTTAAAAGATCTTCCTTTAGGTCCGCTTTTTCTGAAAATTCCTCGCTCAGATCATCAAACAGTCCATTTACGTAATTTTTATCAAACCAGTCAGGGCATTCTTCTTTATTGAACATGTATTTACAACTGCTCCACTTGAACTGATGGGGCAACTTTACAAACCCTGATCTCACGGGAGAAAATAAAACGTACTTAATTAGATCTGCAAGGTACTTGCTTTTCTGGACCAGAACTGAACCGTACCGTCCCCGAAAAACATGTCCGTCTCTTCCATGCCTTCTGTTAAAGCTCTGTGTATAAATGCCGTTCAGCTGTCTCATTCCCTTGGACAGGTTGGGCTTTGGAGTTTCAATAACTATCATGTACCTATCGCTCATAAGACAATAGGAATAGCAGACCCATCCAAACCTCTTGCAAACATTCTTAAAAACTTCCAACCAGGACTCAGCGTCCTCTGACCCCAGAAATATCTTCTGCGAAGCGTTGCCCTTTGAAACAATAAAATAGACGGCGCCGGGAAACTCTATTCTTAATGGTCGTGCCATAATTATATATTAACAGATAATTTGCTTAATTACAAGACTTGACCCTAAATATACATCGTACGTACGTTATAATTACAAAAGTGACCATTATGAACATCACGCCCTAACTCGAACAGGTTCTGTGGGATATTTTGAAATATCCTTGTCTGATGAAGTAGTTTTAAAGTATAATAGTATAAAAGGGTTATTTTAAAAAGATCAGAAAATGAACAACGTAATAGACATACTGAAAGTCAAAGGTAAAGAAGTTTATTCCATATCACCGGACACCACTGTCTTTGATGCATTGAAAATATTGGATGAAAACAACGTTGGTGCACTAGTGGTGATTGAAAAAGAAAAAGTTGTGGGCATATTCTCAGAAAGAGACTATGCAAGAAAGATCATACTGAAAGGCAGATCGTCCATTGATACCAAAGTCAGTGAGCTGATGACCAAGGAAGTGATCACTGTAGCTCCAACCGATCCCATTGATAAATGCATGACCCTGATGTCTGAGAATCGTATCAGACACCTGCCCGTTATAGACGATGGAAAACTTGATGGACTTATATCATCAGGAGATCTTCTTACTCATATTATCAAACACCAGAAGTTTCAGATAAGGGAACTGGAAAAATATATAAAAGGTGGCTACCGTCTCTAAAAGCAACCTCTGAGTACCTGCCGTTAAACCCGCCTGGAGAAATAATACGGAATGAAAAAGCTGTATGTACCAAATAGTGAGTCGGAACTTGCTGTTATACGAAGCGTGTTAGACTCTGCTGATATTCCATACTACGTAAAAAATGAGTATTTTGGTTCTCTGCACATTGGACCAGTTATTGGAGGGTTGAACAATAAGCCAATTTTCGTGCATGAAGATCATTATAAAGAAGCAAAGGACATTCTGGCACGATCAATAAAGGTAGAGAATTTAGCACCTCTGCAGAGCACCCGGGACTTAACTGCCTTTAACGGAATATATACGTTTGTCAGAAACTTATTCAGATAAGCAGAGCAACCTGACCAGACAAAATCACTCTTTTGTGGTCAATTCAGAATAAACTTTTTTACATTCGGCGTTAAAATCTTTAGCTATTTCCAGAAATTTAACTGAATCTTCTGGGCTATAGCTGCCCTTTCTGTAATCAGCGAAAGTCTTTGAAATATCCATCCATTTCTTATCTGCATCGCCAGACCTTACAAGAATGTTCTCAAACTCCCATATCGTCTGTTCAGGGGTAAACGGATCAACGAGTTTTACATAAAGCGGTACATGAGCACTATCAGAGCACGCAAGATAAAGTTCGTTAATGCATGCTTCGTACTCTCCATGGATAAATAATGCCTGAGCCTGATCAAGTCTCTTGTCAGCATCAGCAAAGGTGGGAGTTCTTTCCTCAACTGTTACCCCGGCACATTCCCCTTTAACCCCCTGCAGCAACTCAAATTCATTTTTCTCATATCCCCAGTCCTTGTAAAACTCAGGGTCATCCTCATAAGAAGGAATATGGTTGTACTCTTTCAGGATCTCTTTAACGGCTTTACTGCCCAGTCTCTGCATATAAAAATCAAAATGTTCTCCACTTTCCTTTTCACTTTCATACATCTCAAGCAATCTGCTTACTAACTTGGTCGCATTTCTTGTTGGAACTTTCCCTATCGGCGTTGCAAGCCGCGTGTCATCCCCATATAACCCCCCTCCTAAAAACAGCATCACGGCAGGCACCGATCTTCCGTCTTTAGTAATGGAAGCGCCTTGAAAACCTATACTTGCCGCAGCGTGCTGCGCACAGGAATTAGGACATCCTGAAATTTTTATCTTTATGTCTTTGCAGGTCTGTTGATACTTTCCAAGGCCGTTGCTCATAAGATCAGTCAGTTTGGTTGCAAGGCCCTTGGCGGATGTGATTCCCAAACGGCACGTATCGGCGCCCGGGCAGGCAGTTATATCTCTGAATGAATCCGCACCCGGATCAGCAAGATCTAACTTTTTCAAAGCAGCGTAAAGAGAAGGAAGTGCCTCATCCGGAACCCATCTTATAAGAAGGTTCTGCTGAATTGTTATTCTTAAATTCCCATCTGCATAGTTATCGGCGATATCAGCCAAAGCTCTGCCCAAATCAGATACAACATCTCCAAGCTGTATCCTGATACTGACGACTGAATACCCCTGGGCTCCTGCAGGAGAAATGTTTGTTGCTTTCCAGTCCATAAAATCCGGATCATCTTTAACGGCGTCAGGTGCAGGTTCAAAATCATAGTTCTTAT
>CAZUNK010000108.1:0-5961 GCA_964622285.1 uncultured Spirochaetia bacterium | reverse complement strand
ATACTTCAGACCTTCCTTGACGCGCTTGGAAGGCACAGGCCTCAGGTCGTGGGATATAATTCCATATCCGCGGACCTGAAAATTCTGATCCAGAGAGGCATTGCCAACGGAATTCACGCTGGGGGATTCTGCACAAGGCCCGACAAACCCTGGGAAGATTTTCCGGATTACTTTTCGGAGAGAAACGACTACAACGTTGATCTGATGAGAATTATAAGTGGATGGGGAAATATAACCCCGTCTTTAAATGAAATTGCACTGGTTTCAGGCATTCCAGGTAAGATGGAAGTGGCAGGAGATGAAGTAG
The DNA here is from genome assembly GCA_964622285.1 of uncultured Spirochaetia bacterium. Classification (GTDB taxonomy): domain Bacteria; phylum Desulfobacterota_D; class UBA1144; order Nemesobacterales; family JAJCZQ01; genus CAZUNK01. The sequence goes on along the minus strand of CAZUNK010000108.1, from coordinate 5,654 downwards.
CTCCCATGTGGCTGAAAGGAAAGATGAACGAAATAATCGCTTATAACGAATTTGACGCTCTAACAACTTACCTTTTATGGCTCAGAGTGGTGCATTTTGCCGGACTGTTCAGTAGTGAGCAATACAAAAAGGAGCAGGATCTGGTTGAGAAGATGCTTGTATCAGAATCTAAAAAAGAAGAAAGAAAACATTTATCTAAATTCCTGGAAGAGTGGACAAGGCTGAGAAGCCTTTGTAACTGATGTTCAAATGAAACAAGTCGTTGTTCTGTCCTTATATAAATTTACAGCAATTAAAAATACAAAGCGGCTCAGAGAGAAGCTGCTTACAAAGTGCGCGGAGCTCAATATAAAGGGAACCTTTATCATAGCATCCGAAGGCATTAACGGCACCGTGGGAGGAGAAAAGCCCGGTATTACCTCCATAGCTGAATTCCTGAAAAATGAGATGGGGCCTGGAAGCATTGAATGCAAATATTCCTACTACCATAAGAATCCCTTTTACAGAATGAAGATAAAGATCAAAGATGAGCTCGTGCCGCTTGGCGCCAGTGAGTTTGATCCAGAAAACAAAGCAGGAACTCACGTAAGCCCGTCAGAGTGGAACAAGCTTATTGAAGACCCCGATACTCTGCTTATTGACGTCAGGAACGATTATGAAGTGGACGTGGGAACATTCAAAAACGCTCTGAATACCAAAACGCGCAGTTTCAGGGAGTTCACGGCTTTTGTGAAGGAAAAGCTTGACCCGGAAAAACATAAAAAGGTCGCCCTTTTCTGCACTGGAGGCATAAGGTGCGAGAAAGCTTCATCCTATATGCTGCACAAAGGGTTTCCCAGCGTTTACCAGCTGCAGGGAGGGATACTGAAATATCTTGAGGAAGTTCCCAGAGATGAAAGCGCTTGGAAAGGTGAGTGTTTTGTTTTTGACAACAGAACTTCAGTGGACCACGGCCTGGCAAATGGAACTTATGACCTGTGCCACAACTGTCGTTATCCGGTTTCCCCTGAAGATAAAACGTCCAGGCACTTTGAGGAAGGAATATCCTGCCCCAGATGCTTTGATAAAATCACGGGCAGAAGAAGAAGGTCTCTTGAAGAAAGGAACAAACAGATCAAACTCGCTAGGCTTAGAAACCAGCAGCATATTGGAGTTGACCAGAGGGCAGACAGAAAACGGCCGGTCAGACAACGGCATTTACAGGACTGAGGTTATCCCCTTATATTATTAAATCTCTTATGAGCAACCGACTGATCATACTTTTTGACGGCGTATGTAATTTATGCAGCGGGTTTGTAGTGTTCACGATCAGAAGAGACCCTCAGGCAAAATTCAAATTCGCTCCTCTTCAATCAGAAACTGGCGAACATCTTCAAAAAAAGTTCAATATGAACGCTAAAGAGATCACCTCCATAGTTCTTATAGATGGCAACAAGCACTACGTTAAGTCAGACGCGGCGCTCAGGGTTCTCAAGGAACTCAGCGGCATGTGGCATCTGCTTTACTTCCTTATTATCGTTCCTCGTCCCGTCAGGAATTTTTTTTACGACATGGTGGCAAAAAACCGTTACAGGTGGTTTGGCAGAAAATCCCAGTGCATGGTGCCTTCTCCGGATCTGAAAAACCGCTTTCTTTAATAACAGTGACGGAACTATCTGCCGCGTAATTTTTGCAGGTTCAGTAAGCATGGTCAGTTTTAAGATAGCAAGTGAAGACTGGGAGTTTCAGGAAATACACAGGCTCAACTATGAGACTTTCGTTGAAGAGATACCCCAGCACGAAAAAAATCCCACCGGACAGCTGGTGGATAAGTTCCATAGTGAAAACACCTACATAATCTGCGTTAATGAAAGCGCTCTGGCGGGCATGATAGCGGTAAGAGATAAACGTCCTTTTTCCCTGGATAACAAACTGAACAACTTGGATGACTACCTGCCGGGAGCAAGATCGCTCTGCGAACTGAGGCTGCTTGCAATAAGAAAGAAATACAGAAAAAAAAGGTTCATACAGGGACTTTTTAAATACCTTGCCCGTTACTGTGAAAGCAGCTGTTACGATCTGGCTATCATATCTGCAAGCACGAGAGAGTCCGATCTGTACAAAAGGCTGGGCTTTACAGAGTTCGGTCCCCTAGTGGGAAAGAACGGAGCTATGTTTCAGCCTATGTATCTAACTTACGACTCCTATGGAAAATTCAAAAAGGATTCAAAAATATTGAAAGATAAGAACATTCCAGAAAAACACTTCTACCAGCCGGGACCAGTTGAGGTCAGACCAGAGGTAAAGGAAGAGTTTGCAAGGTCTCCCGTCTCACACAGGTCGGAGGAATTTGAGAAAGAACTTGAACAGGTTCAGAAAAAATTGTTACGGCTGGTAAATTGCAGACGTGCTCAGGTTCTAATGGGGTCCGGAACGCTGGCAAACGACGTTGTGGCGACCCATTTATCAACGCTTACAGGAAAGGGGTTAATACTTTCAAACGGCGAATTTGGCGACAGGTTGATCGATCACGCTAAAAGATTTGATCTGGACTTTGCAACCTATTCGGTGGCGTGGGGAAAGCCGTTACAAAACGAAAAGATATCGGAACTTTTAAAAGATGGATTTAAATGGCTGTGGCTTGTTCACTGCGAGACTTCAACCGGCGTGCTCAACGACCTGAGCGGTATTATCAATATATGCGCTGACAATGCAGTTAGATTACTTGTTGACTGTATAAGCTCTCTGGGAACGGTACCGATTGATCTAAAAAGGGTTTACATGGCAACGGGCGTCAGCGGAAAAGGTCTTGCGGCCTATCCGGGACTTTCCTTTATTTTTTACAACCGTCTCACCTTATCAAGAAATAAAAACCTTCCGAGGTACCTGGATTTGAACAGTTACGCTACGGCAAAGGGCGTTCCGTACACGCTGTCTTCCAATCTGCTTTATGCAACGAGCAAAGCATTGGATTTGACGGACGTTGAGGCTAATTTAGCAAAGTCCAGAGAATGCTCCTTCATAATAAGGGACAAGCTGCAAGAGATGGGACTGGAAGTGCTTGGAAAAGACGTTGAGTGCTCTCCTGCCATTATTACCTTTAAAATACCGAAAGAGATTGATCCACTAAAACTGGGCGAGAAACTTGAAGATCAAGGTATTCATCTCGGCTACCGCAGCAGATATCTGACCAACCGGTATTTAATGCAGTTTGCTCTTATGGGCGAATATTCAAAAGATGGAGTGAAACTCGCTTTATCACGGCTGAAGGAATTAGTGGCAAGTTAAGTGATCTTATCGTTCCCTTCGTTGCTCTTTTATATTGAACGACTTAGAAAAATAGATGTGATAGTTGAGACTTACTTTATTGAGGAAGCATGGATATTAATCAATATCTAGTATGTTACGCTTACAACCGCTTTCTATCCATTTTATCACATGTTGAAAAATCTTAAAACGACTTAAATGCAGTAAACCTACCACCATAATAACACCTGAGTCATGTTCAAATTTAAATGATTTACAATAGAGGATGCCCCACCTATTTTTAGAACCTGAGTTGCAGATGAATTCTTCACTGTTTTTTCCTATTGTACCTTTTAAATAGTAGTAGGTTCCCAACCCAAACGCGATAATTACTTTAGGTTTAACAATTTGTAATATTCTGTCATGGACAGGCCAACAGATTTCGGCGTATTTCTCAAAATCGATATCTTGTATCCTTTTACTTCGTTTGAAGATTAAATTGGAAGCACAGACGTCCTCAATATCTAATTTTTTATTACCTATTTTAAGATTCTCAAAGAGCCGTTTTACACCACCTTGTAACTGGCTATTCCATTTTGTACCAAGGTAACTATTTGTTGTCTTATTGGGCAAGTTATCTAAACTACTTCTTATAGTCTCACCTTTGTGAACTTTAGGGGATCCCCCTGGATTGCATTCTAACAAATATACCTGACCGGGTTTAAGAGTTCTTGTTGTACCGCTATAAAGAATAGCTCCACTGCAGTCAAGAATTTCTTTAAGGTCTTTTTTTGATTCTTTAACGAAATTGTCCAAGTCATTCATGTTTTTATTCTCCTAAATATAAAGTAATTTTTTATTATACCCCCCCCCTTTTTTAGTCAAGCAGAAAAAATAATGAAACTAAATCTTTCACATTATTTATGTTTTTTCTCCTATAGCTCTAACTAACTTTTTGACTCCAAAGAACAACAGGTGCAAATAGCAGCAGTTACTTAAATATCGATCAATATTGAACCATATTTGCTAATAAAGTAAGCCTCAACTGTCACGCCACTTTTTTTAAGCTGTTCAATATAAATGTGATATTCTTCATAGTTTTCCAATGCCCAAGTATTACTAATCATTACCGCATGTTTAGTACGTCCAAAACATTTCTCACGCATGTGCTCTTTAAATTTTTCCATCATACGCCAAAAATCTAGATGCTCTCTCCCTATTGCCGCAACACCCTCTATAGAAATAAAAAAAGCAGTGTCATGACACTCTTCTGCAGGTTTTTTTTCTGTTCTTTCTCGTATCCAGCTTCTTCTTTCTTTAGAAGCGTAGCAGTTCGCTTTTCCTTCTTTACCTACGCAATCTGCAATATCTTCCACGGAAATGCCGCCCCCTCCTTCTTGCGTTCTTTTACGCAAAAGTTCAGATAATTCACTCGCTATATGTGAAAATTTACCTTCTTCTTTCATTGGATTGTCTCCTCCTTATTTTTTTGTATCTCTTCAAAGTTCTATAACCTGTACTAACTACAGCTACTTAGATATCCACCAATATTGAGCCATATTCACTAATAAAGTAAGCCTCAACTGTTACGCCCACTTTTCTAAGTCTATCAATGTAAATGTAATAATCTTCATACTCTTCTGGATAACAGCTATTACTGATCATTACCACATGTTTGGTACGTCCAAAACATTTCTCATGCATGTGTTCTTTAAACTCATCCATCATAGAACAAAAATTTAAATGACCTTGATCTTTCTTTTCCATTGCCGAAGCACCCTCTATAGAAACAAAGAAAGCAGTGCTATGACACTCTTCTGCTGTTTTTTCTTCTGTTCTCTCTCGTCTGCTTCTCCCTTCTGTAGAAGGGTAGCAGTTCACTTTACCTTCTTTACCTACGCAACCTGCAATATCTTCCACGGAAATGCCCCCTCCTTCTTGCACTCTTTTACGCAAAAGTTCAGATAGTTCGCTCGCTACATGTGAAAATTTACCTTCTTCTTTCATCGGATTTTCTCCTCCTTATTTCTTGTATCTTAAAGGGTCTATAGTCTGTATTAACTACAGCTACTTAGATATCCACCAATATTGAACCATTTTCGCTAATAAAGTAAGCCTCAACTGTTACGCCCACTTTTCTAAGTCTATCAATATAAATGTAATATCGTTCATAACCGTGCGAATACCAGTTATTACTGATCATTACCACATGCTTGGTACGTCCAAAACATTTCTCACGCATGTGTTCTTTAAACTCGCGCATCATATGCCTAAAATTAAAATGAGTATCTTGATCTTCCTCTTCCATTGCCGCGGCACCATTTATAGAAATAAAAAAAGCAGTGTCATGACACTCTTCGGCTGGTTTTTCTTCTGTTCCCTCTCGTCTGCTTCTTTCTTCTGTAGAAGGATAGCAGTTCACTTTACCT
>CAZUNK010000107.1:0-3258 GCA_964622285.1 uncultured Spirochaetia bacterium | reverse complement strand
TTGCAAATGCAAACAATTAAGGAATATGAATATAAGATGTCTGGTTTGATTCAAGCTATGGTAAATGCTTTGGAGAATCCAAAGTTAAAGATAGCTAATTATTACGAACCTAATAATCAACCTTATGATTGGCATGGGTTTTATGGGTATAGAGATTATGATGGCGAAGAAAAACTTAAATATGATGCGTCTATTTCTGCATTAGTTGCCATAGAGGTAATTCCAGAACTATATCCAAAAATGAGTAATATAAATAAATCTGTTTTTAATGGAACTTTAACTCCTACAATGAAAAAGTATCATATGCATACTTCATTTGACGACAATATGAAGTTGTATGGTTTATCATTTGAAGAATGTAAGAAGTTTGAGAATGCAATAAAGGAACTTTGTGCGGGTAGTATAAAGGCATTGCTGCATTTATACGGTCATGAGTATCCTTTTAAGCCGTTACTAGGATATGATACGAGTTGGAAGTTTACTTATCAAGATTACTTGACTGATTTACCCAAATTAAAGGAATTTGTGCAGTTTTTAAGGGAAAAAGGATTTTAAGTGAACATCCTTGCGTATGGTGATATGCATTTTCGAGAGTTTGGGTCATTCTCAATCGCACTCTTACTTGGTATTATTGTATCATTTATTGATTGACTTATAAACCTATTTTCAATACTAAAGTATATAATTCTCAAAATAAAAAATGGAAGTAATTCACGACCCCAAAGAACCACTTGCTTTTCCAACGTCAACGGCAATAGGGAACTTTGATGGAGTTCATCTGGGACACAGGCACGTTATTGATTTTCTAAAAAAACTTTCCTCTGCCAAATCTTCAAAATTATGTGTTGTTACGTTTGAGCCTCATCCACAGAAAGTTTTATCAAGGAAGGAACTGTTACTTATTATGCCGTTTCGGGAAAAACTCAAACTTCTTGAAGATCTGGGAGTTGACGTGATGGTTTGTCTGAGCTTTACGCGGGAATTATCAGCGATGACCGCTGAAGATTTTATTGAAAAAATACTGGTTGGATTACTACGGATCAAAGACATAGTTGTTGGGCCAGGCTTTATGTTTGGCAATAAGAGGCTGGGAAATACCGAACTTCTGAGCAGGTTTGGTAAAGTGCATGGTTATAATACGGAAGTTTTACAGCCGAAGGTTATAGACAATGAAGTAATAAGCAGCAGCTTGGTCCGTGAGTATTTATTAGGCGGAAACATTCAAAAAGTGAACAGGCTTCTGAGTTACAGATATTTTATAGAGGGCACTGTAGTTGAGGGAGAAAAACGAGGAAGGGAGATAGGTTTTCCAACCACTAATCTTGAGTCTGAGTGGGAGCTGCTTCCGCAGCCGGGAGTGTACGCAACTTATGCGGTTGTTAAAGGCAGGCGTTTTAAAAGCATTACTAACATAGGCTACCGGCCAACTTTTGGAGAAAAGAATCTCCTGGTTGAAACGTACATATTTGACTTTTCAGGAGACGTTTACGGAGAATTGATCAGGGTTGAATTTGTTAAAAGACTGAGGGACGAGAAGAAGTTTGACAACGTGAACGACTTGATCTCCAAGATAAAGCTTGATGTAAAAGAAGTCAGGAGCATTCTGGAAAAAGACGGCGAGAACTGTTCTTTATGATAAATTATGCTGGAGATGAACATAACTTCCAAAACCAGGACCTACGCAATATTTGGTCATCCGGTTGAACACAGCCTCTCGCCCGTAATGCATAACGCTGCTTTTAAAGAGCGTGACATTGATGGCGTTTATGTTGCGTTTGATGTTGCCCCTGAAAACATAGGGACGGCGGTAAAGGGGATCAGGTCGCTTGGCATATCGGGCGTGAATGTAACTATTCCTCACAAGGAAACCGTGATGAACTACCTTGATGAGATCTCTGATGACGCAAGACTTGTAGGGGCAGTCAACACCATAAATAACGATAAAGGTAAATTAACCGGCTACAACACTGATGTGAACGGACTGCTGAGGGCTGTTGAAGATGACCTGGAGTTCACCCCTGAAGGAAAAAAGATCTTTTTAATTGGAGCCGGCGGAGCTGCCAGGGCGGTCATAGCTGGACTGGGAAGGTCCGGTGCTTCGGAAATAACCGTTGTGAACAGGACGTTGTCCAAGGCTGAAAGTCTGGCAGATGAGTTTGGGGGGCATTTCCTGGAGGTTAACATTGAATCCGCAGCGCTTGGAGATGAGGCAGAGGTAAAGCGGCATATAAAGGAGTGCGATATTCTTATAAACGCATCTTCGGCTGGAATGAAAGATAAAAATCTGCTGAAACTTCCTTTGCAACTGCTTAAAAAAACTGCCGTGGTGTATGATCTTGTTTACGAGCCGAAGGATACTCAGCTTGTGATAGATGCGAGAGAAACTGGTATTAAGGCAAGCTCAGGACTGAGCATGCTTGTTTTTCAAGGCGCCGAGTCGTTTGAGATATGGACCGGGGCATCTGCCCCGCTTAAAGTAATGAAAAAAATCTTGGATGGAATAAGGGGGTAGCTATGAAAGTTGTAAGTCCCGCCGGAGAGTTTGAGATCAAGGTAAATGAATCAAGTATTGAAGATGGCAAAATAGTTATCAAGGGTCAGATGGGCGTCTGGGATTCCAATATATACATGGAAGTTTCCGACGTTATAAAGCTCACCAGAATTTTCCTGAACCCAAGAATTATATGGCATCTGTTTAAATCTCTGTTCTGAGCCGGCTTTCAGTATTTACTCTGGGTCAAGTAATAAGGATCCCTGTAAGCCAGTAGATCTCAGGGTTGTTCTGCCTGGTCAGGTTTTGGTTTTTCAATAAAGTCCAGTGCGGCGGAGTTTATACAGTATCTTTTTCCCGTGGGTTTAGGTCCATCGTTAAAAACGTGTCCAAGGTGTTCTTTGCATTTACTTGATACAACTTCCCATCTCAGGTATCCAAGTTCACGGTCGGGTACCAGTTCAACTGCATCTTCTGATATAGGTTGCCAGAAGCTGGGCCAGCCCGTTCTGGAGTTGTATTTGTGGTCAGAGTGAAAAACCGGCTGCTTACATCCCGCGGTTACGTAAGTTCCCTCCTTTTTGTTGTAAAGCAGGTCCCCGGTATATGGCAGTTCAGTGCCTTTTTCCCACAGGACCCTGTATTCCAGAGGAGTCAGCTTTTTTTTCCACTCTTTCTTGCTCAGGCCCATTACACCTTCCGGCAACTCTCCCCTGCTTTCATCACTCAGAAGGTTTTTCATGGAGAAAGAGGCAAATACTATTATC
>CAZUNK010000106.1:0-10601 GCA_964622285.1 uncultured Spirochaetia bacterium | reverse complement strand
GGCGAGAGTTCTCAGCCGGAATCAAAATTTGCGGACGTGTTTAAAAAACCTGAATTTACCGTGACGATACAACTGAAAGAGGGAAAGGGGAACTCGCAGATCCTAACAAGTGATCTCAGCGCGGATTACGTTAAGATAAATTCGCAGTACAGAACCTGATCACGGCGGCAGGTACCTGTGCCCTACCCAGACCACGATACCAAACACAGTAAAAATTATTATAAGAGGCAAAGTCCAGTCCATCTGATCGGGTGCGTTCAACTCCATCGTTTCCTTGATGTAGCTCTCCGAGTCGTACGATACCTGACTCTCTGAATAGAAGTACGCCGACGGATCAATTTTTCTTTCCTTGGCCGTTTTAACCATCTGATCAAGGAACGGAATATGTGACTGTATCCACGGGATCACGACGAAGATAAATATTCCCGTCAGTGCGATCCCCGACAGTAACAGCCCCCATTTCTGCAGCTTGGTACGTTTTTTGTTCTCCACTTCTGTCATAAAGATTTTATTCCTTTCAGTTTACAAGTGCTAATTTCGGAATTATTGTAAATTGGTTTAATTATTAACAATAACACCTCTTCCATTACAACTTCTGATTTCTTCAAGGTCTTTTTCTACTTCATCAATCAACCATTTTAGCTCTTTTATCATATCCTTTACATCATCATCATATTCATCATCCCAGTCTGAAACAGATATAGAATTATTTGAACAAAAAACCAGCATTTTACCTGTTTCCTTAATTCTACCTGAATAAAGTTTACTACCTTTATAGCTACCCTGAGGTTCTATATCATATACCGCTCCACTTTTACTAAAAACATCAGCCATATTTTTCTCCATAATATACTCTCCTATACTTTCATAACTTCATATAAATCAGATCGCCGACGTAATACCGGGAAATATAATATAAAACATCAGGTAAGCAATCAGAAGCGTAAGTCCGAGATTGAACGACTGTCCGAAAATGTACAGCACGAGAGGTTTACCTCCGGCAAAAAGGTTTTTTAGTTTCCGGAAGTTAACCGACAGTCCAATGCTTATGAACGAAAGACAGAAAAACCATCCCCTGAGCAGATCGCTCATTCCTTCCACTACCCCGTGAGACACGATTGAGTTGCCCATACCGCTTACCTGACCTTCAAAATACGCGTAACAGCCAGAGAAGAAAAAGGACGTGGCCATGAACCCGAAGACAAACTTAGGAAAACGGTACCAGATCTCACTGACTCCGACCTTTTGTCCCGTCTCAAAGCTCTCTACCCTGGTTGTAAAGTACAGTGCGACAAAAAAGGAAATTATCCCTATCATTAAATTCTGCACCATCTTTACGGTGGCGGCAACGTAAAGAGCCTTTTCTCCAAGAACTGCTCCCGCCGCGGCTACCGAGCCGGTTGAATCAACCGTACCTCCCACCCATGCTCCGCCCAGTATCATCTGCTTGTCCAGCGGAAAAAACACTATTATGAAAAGCGGCAGGGCGAAGCTCATAATGGACGTGAATATCTGCGCCATGCCCACGGTCAGGACCAGTTCCTCGTTTTTGGCCCTGCAGGCTTCCGCCGTGGCAATAGCGGCGGACACTCCGCAGACGGACATATATGAACATATGGTCGCGGTAAGTCGCTTGGAGGTTATTTTAAGTACTTTCTGTCCAAACCAGTAGCTCGTCAGCCAGACGATCGGAGTGACCACCCAGGCCACGAACACGCCCGGGGTGCCAATTACGATTATTTTTTCTATAAGTATATTGGCTCCCAGAAGGACCAGCCCGGTTTTAATGTAATACTCGGTCTGCACCGCGGGTTTGACCCATTCCGGAGTTCCAACGGTGTTGCTTATAAGCAGGCCGATGAATATTGCGCATGGGGCATATCCTATGCCGTAATACTTAACGTTCTCCTCTCCGGCGAAAAGGAACGCCACCACGGCCAGGGCAAAGATAAAACCAAACCCCTTGAAAAAGTCCCTGAAAGACCTGCCCATGAACGTTATGCCAAGACCGAACAAAAGGGCGAAAACAACCGACAGAAGCAGGAGATAACCCAACTCGTTGTACCCTTCGATCTTTGTTTCATCCTTGAGCACCGAGGCTTTGAGATGAATGTTCCGCCAGTTCGTAATGGCGACCACGGCTTTATCGTTCAGGGCTCTGCTGCGAAAACCGGCGTTCTCTGCGGCATTTTCTGCGGCCACTGCCTTTTCAAACGCCAGGACCTCTATTTTTTTGAACTTCTCATATTCTTTAAGGGCTTTTTGCTGTTTTACGGCGGCCCTCTCTTTGCTCATATAGAAAGCGTCCAGGGGATTGCCAGCCCATTCCTTTGGCTTTCTTGACAGTTTGGTCAGCCATCTGCCGGATGCGTTGTCCTTGGCCCTTGTCTTATCCTTTGCGTCCGACATCTGATAGAACGCAATGGTTTTAAACGCGGCAGTTCTGTGCGCCTGAGAAGCGTACTGAGCCTCTATCTGTTCCAGCTTTTCTCTGATGTCCCCCGCCTGAGGGAAGTAGATCACAGTTCCGATTGCAAGTAGGATAAAACCCGTCCATACAGCCCACCAGTCTTTGGTTCGAAGAAGCCTTGACCACGTCCATTTGGCGAGCCTGTAAATCTCCTGCCATCGGTTATTTTCAGTCATTTTCGTCTTCATTCAAATTTATTTTTCGTACTATATATTATGCCTTATTTTGCCTGTGGCAACAATGCAATTTGATTAACGGAAATTATGTATTTAAGATCTTGCCTGAAGCAAAATTAGTGATTAACTTCAACTTTTCGAAAAAATGTGATAGTATTATCACGCAATATAAAGCAGTCATATCATATATAATTAATAGAACTTTTCAGGAGGGTGAGCCATGAGTGCAATAAATACTGATGTAAAAGTAAAAAAAGAAAAACAGCTGCCGCTGCTGCCTCTCAGAGACGTTGTAATGTTCCCCTATATGGTCGCTCCGCTTTTCGTCGGGAGAGAGAGATCAATTAAATCCTTAGAAGAGGCCATGAAGAGCAAGAAGGAGATATTTCTTTCAGCTCAGAAAGAGGCCAAGGTCAACGACCCGTCGGAAAGTGATATATTCCGGCTTGGCACGATCGGGGTCATCGTTCAGCTGCTCAGACTTCCTGACGGCACGGTCAAGGTTTTGATCGAAGGAAAGAAGAGAGGAGAGATAAAGGAGTTTGTTCCCAACAACGGGTTTTTTGTGGTAAAGGTTGAAGAAAGAAGAGACGAGGCCGTAAGAGGTAAAGAAGCGGACGCCCTGATGCGCTCGGTTGTAAAAACCTTTGAATCTTACACGAAACTGAACAGGAAGATCCCCAATGAAGTTCTTGCCACCGTTACTTCAATAGAGGAAGTGGGCAGATTGTCCGACACCATAGTTGCGCATTTAAATCTTAAACTGCAGGACAAACAGACGATTCTGGAGATCTTCAATCCACTTGAAAGGCTGGAAAAGTTGTATGCAAAAATGCAGGAGGAAATGGAGATCCTGCAGATAGAGAAGAGAATCGGCAGACGTGTGAAGAAGCAGATGGAAAAAGCACAGAAGGAGTACTATCTTACTGAGCAGATGAAGGCCATTCAGAAGGAACTTGGCGAAAAAGACGACATGAAGACCGAGATCCAGGAGCTGGAGGAAAAACTGAAAACAAGGGGGCTTCCGGAAGAAGTTCAAAGCAGGGTTGAGCGTGAGATCAAAAAACTCAAGTTGATGTCTGCAATGTCGGCGGAAGCAACGGTCGTCAGAAACTATATTGACTGGCTTATGGACGTTCCGTGGACTAAAGATTTTACCAAGGACCGTCTTGACGTTGAGGAAGCGGCAAAGATACTGGATGACGATCACTACGGCCTTGAAAAGCCTAAGGAACGTATTTTAGAGCATCTTGCGGTCAGGGTGCTGACTGAAAAGTTGAAAGGTCCTATACTTTGCTTTGTCGGTCCGCCGGGGGTTGGAAAAACTTCTTTGGCTAAATCAATAGCAAAGGCGATGGGAAGAGAGTTCGTCAGGGTGTCACTGGGCGGCGTGAGGGATGAAGCGGAGATAAGGGGGCACCGCAGAACCTACATCGGAGCGCTTCCCGGAAAGATAATCCAGGGCATGAAAAAAGCGGGTACGAACAATCCGGTGTTTCTTCTGGACGAGATAGATAAGCTCGGCATGGACTTTCGGGGAGATCCTGCTTCCGCGCTGCTTGAGGCGCTTGACCCGGAGCAGAACAAAACCTTTAACGACCATTATATAGAGGTTGACTATGATCTTTCAAAAGTGCTGTTCATAACCACCGCTAACATACTGCACACGATCCCCTGGGCGCTTCAGGACAGAATGGAGATCATCAAGGTTCCCGGCTACACGGAGGATGAAAAGCTTCAGATATCAAAGAACTTCCTGCTTGGAAAGCAGGTGGAGTCGCACGGATTGACGGGAGATAACTTTCAGATAAACGACAGCGGCATACTGGCCATTATCAGAAGGTACACCAAGGAATCGGGCGTCAGGACGCTGGAAAGAGAGATAGGGACTTTGTGCAGAAAGGCGGCAAAGGAGGTTGTGGAGAAAGGCAAAGGCCACAAGGTCAAGGTCAATAAAACCAATCTTCAGAAGTACCTTGGCATAGCCAAGTACAAGTACGGCGAAATTGAAGAAAGTGATCAGGTCGGCGCCGCAACTGGACTTGCCTGGACGGAAGTTGGGGGCGAACTGCTTACAATAGAGGTTTCAATCGTTCCCGGAAAGGGCACTTTTACGGTAACTGGAAAACTGGGAGAGGTAATGCAGGAATCCGCTCAGGCTGCCATGAGCTACGTCAGAAACAGGGCGGAGCACCTCGGTCTGGAAAGATATTTTTATCAGAAAGTTGACATTCACATCCACGTGCCGGAGGGAGCCACTCCAAAGGATGGTCCGTCGGCTGGGATTGCCATTGCAACTGCAATAGTAAGCGCTTTGATCAAAAAGCCAATTAGAAAGGACGTGGCCATGACCGGTGAAATAACTCTCCGCGGTAACGTTCTTGCAATAGGCGGACTGAAGGAAAAGATACTTGCCGCTCACAGAGGCAGGGTCAAAAAGGTGCTTATTCCCAAGGAAAATAAAAAGGATATGAAAGAGATCCCGCAGAAAATTCAGAAAGATATTCAGATAAAGCTGGTTGGTCACGTGGATGAAGTGCTTGGTGAGACTATAATATCAGGAGATAAAATACTAAAGGACTTTGTTGTTCCACCGGCACTGATCGGGTCTAAATCTGAAGAGATAGTTAATCCTGTTGAGAAGCATTGAATTTTTTGGGAATTATAGGGATTTGATTCTTTAAGCGTTGGCATTGTCTTATTTTTTCCAAAGCACTTGTACAGGGACGGCATACAGTCCATTACCTAAACTGCCGCTTTTATCTCCGTTGTAAACTACCACTCCGCCTGCAAAATCTTTCCCCGCTGCTTTTTTGAACCTGCGCAGATTTTTTAAATCAGAATCTCTTATCGTTGCAGATGCCTTGACTTCCACGCCCGCAAGGTCAGTTCCTCTCTTTATCACAATATCTACCTCTGGACCATCTTTTTCCCGATAGTGAAAAAAATCATGATGCTTCTCGTGTTCTATCTCTTGTCGTTTGAGTTCCTGTAAAACGAACGTTTCAAGAAGGTGCCCAAACAGCGGACGGTTTTCGCCAAGTTTTGCTGCGTTCAGGTTCATCAGACCGCAGGCGATGCCCGTGTCGCCAAGGTGGAGTTTTCCAGTTTTCACTATTCTCTTGGTGCGATCGTTACGCCAGGATGGCAGTTTTTCCCACAAAAACATCTTTCCAAGCAACCATAGATAGTCCTGAATTGTAGGTCTGCTGCGTTGAATAGACTGTGCAAACTTATTTGTGTTCAGCAGTTGAGCGCTTTGAGCTGCCATCAAGGCAAGCAGGTCGGACAGTATTTGAGGTGATCGGATACGTGCGATGTCCGGTAGATCCCGCTGGATTATCGCTTTAATGTAATTTTTATACCAGTTGTTCTGTCTTTTTTCACTGGACAATGTAGCCGCTGAAGGATAACCGCCTGCCACAATTCGTTTTGCGGTATCTTCCCATGCAGTCTTATACTTTCTGTGCTTGAAACCATCAGAAAACAGATAATCAAGAAAACTGGAATTGGTTTTACTCATTTCGCTTTGGGATAGTGGATGCAGTGTAATTATGCCCATGCGTCCAGCTAAAGAGTCAGTTATTTGCTTTACCTGCAGTACTTTGACTGAACCAGTCAGTATGAACCGCCCTGCCTTGCGATTCTGGTCAACTGATAGTTTAATGGTGGAAAAAATTTCGGGAACCTTCTGCACTTCATCCAGAATCACCTTGTCGGGTAGACTTTGCACAAAGCCTACAGGGTCGTCTGCAGCAAAACTGCGGGTATCTTCTTCCTCAAAACTTCTGTAATCGTATCCAGCGGTTTCACCTACCATACGTGCAAGAGTGGTCTTGCCGCACTGGCGAGGTCCTTGAATCAATACAACGGGGGAATCTTGCAAGGCTTCTTTCAGGCGTGTTTCAATGTGGCGTTTATATATAGGTTTTTTCATACACGACCAAGTATAACTTTAAAGGGTGACCAAATGCAAGTTTAGGAGGTGACTAAATGCAAGTTTAGGGTATGGATACTTAAATATATAGTTCCCTTGATTTAGTGAGATCTATCAACACCCAAAGTTGGTAGCGTCCGTGGAGTCTTCTTTTTTTAATATCGCCGTTGAATTGTTCCAGAAAAGATAGTGCAGCAAGACTACTGCCAGAAAAATTGTGGGAATTATGAATTTCAGCGCATCTCCGGTAAGAGCATTGTTCTTGGCGATAAAATAAAAAAGGACGAATGAAAGCGTTGATATAATAAAGAGCAGCAAACCGTATGCTTTGATGGACATTTTGTCCAGGGAAAGCTGGCTGCTGCATTTACGGCATTTAAAACTGAATGGATTCAGAACGGTTAAACTTTCTATGAATCCTATTCTTACTTTACAAGCTGGACAGTTCATATTTGCGTTATTTTTCCTGAAAGAGATATAAAAAAATTTGTTATAGATTTTATTCAGATATAATAAAACTTCAATATGAACGGTAATTTTGCTCACCTTCACCTGCATTCACAGTATTCCCTTTTAGATGGTGCGATCAAGATTGAAGACCTTGTAAACAGGGTTGAAGAGTTCGGTATGGGGGCTGTTGCCCTTACGGACCACGGCAATCTCTATGGAGCTTACAAATTCTATGAAAAGGCTACCGAGTCAGGCGTTAAGCCGATTATAGGTTGTGAAATTTACCTGACCCCGACGTTGAAACTGGAAAAACCATCTGATGGAGAGACTTTTCATCTGACGGTGCTGTGCATGAACGAGGCTGGGTATAAAAATCTGTCTCGTCTCGTAACAAAGGGTTATTTTGAGGGATTTTATCGCAATCCCAGGGTTGATCATGAACTGCTGGACCTTCATAACGAAGGATTGATAGTTCTCAGTGGCTGCATGAGCAGTGAGATAGCACAGGCTTTGTTAAAAAAAGATGCAAAAAAAGCAGCTGCAGTAGCCTCAAAATATCGTGAGATATTCGGGGACCGCTACTACCTTGAGGTCCAGGCAACTGGTCTGAAGGATCAGAACCTTATAAACAATGAACTGAAAAAAATAGGTGACCAGTTAGGAATTCCATTGGTAGCGACGAATGACTGTCATTACCTAAAGCAGGAAGATGAAGGTCCCCACGACGCCCTTCTATGCATTCAAACCGGTAAGACCCTGGACTTGGATCAAGAGGAAAGGCTCAAGTTTCCAAATGATCAATTCTTCGTGAAATCAAGAGAGCAGATGCAGGACGCGTTAGAGGGATTTGAAGACGCCCTGGAAAGAACGGTGGAGATAGCAGGCAGATGTGATTTTAAATTTAAAACCGAGGGTTATAAGTTTCCAGAGTTCAAGCCTCCCGAAGGTATGACCCTTGATGAGCACATAAAAAACCTCGCACGCCAGAATTTAGATGAATTTATAAATACGTCCGCAATGTCAGACGGCCAGATTGACGTATATAAGCAGCGGCTGGAACATGAGCTTAAGATAATCTGTCAGATGGGATTTTCAGCTTATTTTCTTGTAGTTGCCGATTTTATAAACTATGCAAAGTCAATAGAAGTACCTGTTGGTCCTGGCAGAGGAAGTGCCCCAGGCAGCCTTGTTGCGTATGCACTTGGTATAACGGACGTTGATCCTATTCCATACAACCTGCTATTTGAAAGATTTCTGAATCCGGAAAGGGTCACCATGCCCGACATTGATATTGATTTCTGCACGGAGGGAAGAGATAAGGTCATAGAGTACGTTATAGAGAAGTACGGTAAGGACAAAGTGGCACAGATCGGCACTTTCGGCACCATGTCGTCAAAGGCGGTGGTCAGAGACGTGGGCAGGGTGCAGGGAGTTGCAATAGCGGATGTGAACAACCTTGCAAAACTGATCCCATCGTTCAGGGGAAAGGTTTACAGTATTGAAAGGGCACTCAAGGAAGTTCCTCAGTTCAAAGACATGGTTAAAGGGTCTTCACAACTTCAAGAATTAATAAGGCTTGCCAGACCGCTTGAGAACATGGTTCGTCACGCGTCTACCCATGCGGCCGGGATAGTTATATCCAACGAGCCAATTTCTGACTATATACCACTGTATAAAGGTAAAGAGAATGAAACGGTGACGCAGTATGACATGGACTGTATAGAAAAACTTGGATACGTGAAGTTTGATTTTTTAGGATTAAAAACTCTTACGGTAATAGATAAAGCCGTTAAATACATTAATGAATCTTTGGACGATCCTGACAAGCAAATAGATATAAGAAAGATACCTCTTGATGATCAAAAAGCGTACAAACTTCTTGTTTCCGGAAACACCCGAGGGATTTTTCAGATTGAGTCAGCTGGAATGAAAGACCTTCTTAAAAGGCTGAAGGCGAGTGCTTTTGAAGATATTGTTGCGGGACTGGCACTTTATAGACCAGGACCTCTGGACAGCGGAATGGTAGATGACTTTGTCAGGATAAAAAATGGAAAGAAGAAGGTTAAATATCCGCACCCTGAGCTGGAAGAAATATTAAAAGATACCCACGGACTTTTTGTCTATCAGGAGCAGATAATGCAGACGGCGAGTGAAATCGCTGGTTATACCCTTGGAGAAGCCGATCTTTTAAGACGTGCGATGGGGAAGAAAAAATCTGAAGAAATGAAAGCACAAAGGGAAAGGTTTGTTACAGGGGCTATAGATAATGGAATATCAGAGAGAAAAGCCACGGAACTTTTTGATACGATAGAAAAATTCGGCGAGTATTCTTTTAATAAAAGTCACACTACCGCCTATGCGCTTATTACTTATCAGACGGCTTATATAAAAGCGCATTATCCTGTGGAGTTCATGGCTTCACTTATGACCAGCGATTCTCAGGAAGTTGAGAAAATAATCTCCTGTATAACTGAATGCAGACGGATGAATATTGAGGTGCTTGCACCAGACGTTAACGAAAGCAAATCGGAATTCACGCCCATTGAGGGCAAGATAAGGTTCGGACTTTCTGCAATAAAACACGTCGGGGATGGTACGGTTAAAGCAATTATAGAATCCAGGGAAAAAGATGGTCCCTATAAATCCATATCTGATTTCTGTTCAAGGGTTGATAATAAAAAATTAAACAGAAAAACCTTTGAGAGCCTTATAAAAGGCGGGGCGTTTGATTCTTTTGAACCAAACCGTGCAAAGCTGAGTGGTTCACTGGAGAGTTTAATGACTTTCAATACCCTCAAGCATGGAAATTCAACTGATGGACAGCATTCACTTTTCGATATTGATTCAACCATTCCCCCGATTAAACTTGCCGAGGTTGAGGAATGGGATCATGAGGTGCTGCTGAAAAACGAGATGGATGTGCTTGGCTTTTACGTTACAAGCCATCCGATGTTAAAGTACTCTTCCGAACTTGAGGCATATACTTCAAAGTGCGACAGTGAAACCATAGCGGAGCAGAGTTCCAAAAAGGAGGTTATGATCGCCGGCGTAGTTCGGTCCCTTGACGTTAAGCAGATGAAGAATGGAAAAGGGATTTATGGAAATATGGTACTTGAAGACATGAAAGGCTCAGTGGACGTTCTCATATTTAACGATACTTTACAAAAATACCAACATGTTCTTAAGGAGACAATTGAACCAATAGTGGTTGAGGGGTTAGTTGACCCCAGTGAAGAGGGGGTTAAGATCAAAGCCTCCAATATTCATTTGCTGGACAGTATAAAAAGCAGAAATTTGCCCCTTCACGTGAGTCTGGACGAAAAAGATGCAAACCTAAACGTTATGAACAGGTTAAAAGGGGAGTTCATACTTCATCCAGGTGATTATAAAGTTCACCTTCATATCAATAACGAAGGAGAAGAGACGATAATTGAAGTAGGCAACTGCAGGGTCAGCGCAAACGAGATGTTTATAAAGAAAGTTGAAAATATTGTAGGCGAGGGGAACGTAAAACTCTATTGATCGTATTCTTCTATAATCTTTTCCAGTTTTTCCGGACTGTCAGTTG
>CAZUNK010000105.1:0-8349 GCA_964622285.1 uncultured Spirochaetia bacterium | reverse complement strand
ATCTGACAATTGGAAATATAAAAATAATCAAAAAAGGAACCTGTTTTTAGAAGTTGTCTTTGCTGATTTAAACTCCGCCTGAAGTTTAGTTCCCTTTCGGAGTGAATTCCTTGACCGACCCGGCAAAGTCATTGGCAAACTCCCGGAACTTTTCGGCCACCTCTTTATTGTTCGTGGCTTTCTCGTACGTATCCGCCATCTTCATGATAGTGAAATAATAATGGGTGTTCATCTCTTTCACCTGCATTGACTTTGTCCAGAGGTCAATTGTAAGCGTGTTATTTTCTTTCCTGTCCCAAAGAGAAAGGAACATTGCATCGCACTGCCTTTCCCCCTGCTCTTCTGACTCACTTGCCTTCCAGAGGATCTTTTCAGGAACATCCTCTTCGTTCAACTGTAACTTTAAACTAATCTCAGCTTCCCTTGCCATATAAACGCCCGTACAGGTCATACAAAAAGAGTATCTACCACGGTAAGTAGTTCATAAGTGGAGCTATCTTAGATCCAAACAGAGCAACCGAAGCAATTACGAACACAAGAGTGCCTACAATGCCCACTACATTTATAACTACGAACTTTACAACTTTATCCAGTTGCTCATCTGTTAAGTTCATCAGTGATGACCTCCATGTCCAATTTTACCATCAAAAAACGGATCACCAAATGGAATAATGGGATACTTGTTTATAAAAAGCAGAAAAGTGGTAATGAACGCCCCTATAAAGCCCAGAGTGACCAGGATATATGAAAGCCCAAAACTTATATCGCTGGCAAGTGACGGAACAACCAGCAGGAATTTGTCCATGAACAGTCCTGTAAAGGAAACGGCGGCGATAAAAACAAGTATCGGTGTGACAATTTTATGTGTTCTTGGCACTAATGCAATGAAAGGAAATATGAAGCAGGTTGTAAGAACTGCCCATGAAAACGTTTTAAAAGGCTCGTCAACGACCCTGTGTATTAAAAAGCCCGTTTCTTCCGGCATGTTCGCGTACCAGATCGGAAGAAACTGTGAGAACATCAAATACACCCAGAACAGTGAAAAGCCCTGGAGTATTTTCCCCATGTCCCAGTAATGGTGCTGTCCAAGATATTCACTGAGCCTCAGGTGCCTTTTAAGCACAACTGAGATGATTATTGTAAATCCTATTGCAGCAATAAAACTTCCCATAAAATAATACGGACCGAACAGAGTGCTGAACCAGTGAGGATCAAGGGACATCATAAAGTCCCAGGCAAAAAAACTGAACGTTATGGTGTAAAGAATGACGATTGCCGGTGCAAGCTTTCTAAGCTTAGGGAAATAACCATTGTTTTTGTCTTTGCTTACGCCCTTCAGGTCCTGATCAAGTGAGATTCTGATGTAGAAAAAACTCAGAATAATAAGAACGGCAAATAAAATTATATTTCTTGCTGATACAAACCCCATATCAAGCCATATGTCCTTAGGATGATGATAATGCTCAGTAGCGTACGGCAGCAGCTCGTTCTTGCCTACAAACAGGATGATCAGCAGCAGAACAAATCCAACCGGTATGAACGAACCAAATCCTTCACTTATTCTTAAGAAACTTCTGCCCCATCTGGCATCCGTTATCCTCAGCACGCAGGAAAAAATTATCCCTGCCTGTGCCACGCCGGTCCAGAAGAGAAAATTCACCAGAAAGATCTGCCAGATGTCCTTTGAGTTCTCCCCTCTTGCAGCAACGGCAAAAGCTGCGAACCCTACAACTGCAAAGGCAAGGAACAGAAATACCACCCAGCCGGGTATCCGGTTCCGCCTGCCCAATATTTCATTTTTTATATCCGTATCCATTATGTGCTAAGTTCTCCTGAAACTGTCTCTTTAACGCTTCTTTTGCAAACTTCTGATATAGTTGACCACGTGCCACGCGTCCATCTCTGAAATACTTTCTCTGTAGCTCGGCATCATGACCTTTCCTCCGTACCTTATATATGCGTAGATAAATCCATCAGTTCTCTGGACCGTGGCGGGCGCTGAAAGGTTAACGGGATAAAACCCCTTGCCGGTTTTTACTATAATTCCATCCCCCTTGCCCTGTGGTCCATGACAGACGGTGCAGTGTATATCGTATACCTGCTTTCCCCTTTCAACTGACTTTTTGTTATATGGAACGGGACTTGATTTAATGGCTTCTTTTTTCTCCCGGGCCTCAGGAGAGGAAGCCGTTCCGTCCGTTGTTACGGAGTTTCTGGGATATACCAACGGAGCTTCATAAGGCTGCTCAACCGGCTGTTCCCACATATCATAGCTCCATGGGAACGAATACACCTTCACGCCGTATGAAAGGGATATTCCAAACATTAAAATTATCGTCAGTCCAAGCTTGCTCAATATCTTCTGTCCTCCGAAGTGTCGTCAGCTGTCTACAGTGTCGACTTTTATCTCCTCTGCTCCCGTTGAACTTAAAATATCCTTAACGCTCTGCATCTGCTCAGTGGCACAGACCACCATTATTCCGAACTTATCATCAGAAAACCTGGGGTCGTACATGTTCACCGGCACCCTGTTTCGAAGCAGAGAGTTGACCAGCATCCCAATCAAAGTGAAAAGCGCACCAAAAAGAACCGTCAGCTCAAACACGATCACCATGTACGGGGGTATTGAAACTATTGGCTTAGCGCTCACGGAAATAGGCCAGTCCATGGAAGTAAGCACGGTAAAGCCAAATCCGCATGTGGCACCCAGCAATGCACCAAAAAGCGTAAAGAACCTGACGGGGCTCGGGGGCATCTTCATTTCATCTTCTATCTCATGACTTGGAACAGGAGAAAAGACCCTTAGCTCCCCAAACCCTTCAGCTTTCAGCCTTTTAACGGCATCAAGCACTGAGTCCATATAAGAATATACGCCCAGTATTCCCTGATTTGCGCTCATTTTTTATCCCCCTTCTTAGGCACGGGAAGTATTTCCTTTATT
Source organism: uncultured Spirochaetia bacterium (assembly GCA_964622285.1). Taxonomy (GTDB): domain Bacteria; phylum Desulfobacterota_D; class UBA1144; order Nemesobacterales; family JAJCZQ01; genus CAZUNK01. Next base: position 5,408 of record CAZUNK010000105.1, on the reverse strand, counting down.
TCTGCTATTGAAACGGCAGGCAGCGTTTTTATGAACAGTAAGAAGAACATAAAGAACCATGCAAAGCTGCCAACTGTTATTCCGATCTCAACCCAGGAGATCTTATAAACGCCCCAGGCGCCGGGATCAAAGTCCCTTGAAAGGGATATAACGATTATATTGAACCTTTCAAACCACATACCGATATTTATGAATATTGATATAATAAAAAGTGCCTTTAAGTTCATCCTTACGCTTTTCCACCACAGCGGCAGCGGCGCCACAACGTTACAGATGATCATGATCCAGTAAAACAGTGCGTACTCTCCCGTGGCTCTGTACATGAACTGCTGAAATTCAAAAGGACTTGAGCTGTACCAGGCCATGAAGAACTCAACGCCGTACGCATAGCCCACAATACCGGAAGTCAGAAGTATGAGCTTTGCCATACCGTCATAATTATCAAGGGTAATGTAGTCTTCAAGATGAAATATCTTTCGTATTGGTATCGTTAAAGTTATGACCATGCCAAGTCCCGAAAATATTGCCCCTGCAACAAAATAAGGTGCAAAGATCGTCGTATGCCAACCCGGCACATTGCCCATTGCAAAGTCCCAGGAAACAACGCTGTGGACCGAAAGGACCAGAGGAGTTGCCAGTGCGGCAAAGTAAAGATAAGCCCTTCCATAATGGAGCCATTCCCAGTTAGAGCCTTTCCAGCCAAACGACAGTATCGTGTAAATTATCTTTCTTGGAACCTCTTTCACCTTGTCTCTGATCGCAGCAATGTCCGGGATCATACCAATAAGAAAGAACAACGAACTTACCGTAAGGTAGGTACTGACCGCAAAAACGTCCCAGACAAGCGGGGATTTAAAGTTGATCCACAGCTCCCTTTGGTTCGGATAGGGAAACAGCCAGTAAAAGTTCCAGGGCCTTCCAAGGTGCATTATAGGAAAAAGCCCCGCAGTTAAAACTGCAAACACCGTCATAGCCTCGGAAATTCTGTATATGGACATCCGGAACTTTGCTCTGAACAGATAGAGAATAGCTGAAATCAGAGTTCCTGAGTGAGCAATACCGACCCAGAACACAAAATCCGTGATGTAAGTGCCCCAGAAGACCGGATGCCTGTAGCCGGCAACGCCCAGTCCTGTGTAAACCTGGTATATAAAGCACATCAGCCCAATACCAACGAACGAAACGGCTATTAAAAACAAAGCCCACCACTTTACAGAAGGCTTATCAAGCATTCTGACAACATCATTAGTGACCCTTGAGTAGGTTAAATTGCTCTCGGTGCTCATTTTATGCTTTATCCCACTTTAATTTTTTCAGATAGGTTATTCCGGGTTTTGTGTTTATGACTTCAAGGACTTTATAACCTCTTTTATCCTTCTCAAGCTTTGCGACTTTACTGGACTTGTCCTTAAGGTCTCCAAATACAATGGCGTTTGTCGGACAGGCCTGCTGACACGCAGTTACTATATCTCCATCTCTTACCACGCCGTCTCCATCCTTGGCAATATCCTGTCCAAATTTGATCCTCTGAACGCAGAAAGTGCATTTTTCCATAACTCCCTTTGTTCTTACAGTTACATCAGGATTGAGCTGCCAGTTCAGCGGCTCAGGGAACTTGTAGGTGTACCAGTTGAACCTTCTGACCTTATAGGTGCAGTTGTTGGCGCAGTACCTCGTTCCAACGCATCTGTTGTACACCATGCCGTTCAGTCCTTCAGGGCTGTGGTACGTGGCGTAAACGGGACAGACCGGTTCGCAGGGCGCGTTACCACAGTGCTGACAGAGCATTGGCAGAAACCTGACGTCCATCTTACCACTTTTATCTTTATCAAAGTACCTTTCGATCCTTATCCAGGCCATGTCGCGGCGTTTTGCCACCTGATCTTTTCCCACAAACGGAATATTGTTCTCCGCATAGCAGGCTGTAACGCACGCTCCACACCCAGTGCACTTGCTCAGATCAATATTCATCGCCCATCTGTGCTTTGCATATTCTCTAGGGGGATAGAAGTCATACTCCTCGTGATGTTTATCGTGAGCTCCCTTTTTTAGCTCACCAAGGGTCACGGCCTTGGCAACATCCCTGTCGTGCTGCGTTTTCGTGTACTGCGTTCTTACAAGCAAGCTGTGACTTCCCGCGTTGGAAACTGACACTTTTGTGGAAAGAAAAGCAAGCCCTCCTGACCTTGCGTCCCTGACGTCCGGCAGCAGGTCCAGGGGGTTCACCCCTCTGTTCTTTGCGTACCTTCCGTAGCTTGTATGCCCCTGCCCCATTGGTACAGCGACCGTGTCAGGCCTTATTCCTTCGTAAACAAAAGCCTGTACCTTGAATTCCCCTTGGGGAGATCTTATGTTCAGGTACGACCCTTCCCTGATTCCAAGTTTCTTGGCGGTGTCCGGATGGACCTCAACGTAGGAATCCCATACGGACGTTGAAAGTGCCTCGGGCAGTTCTTGCAGCCATGGTTTATTAGCCCCTGACCCATCGTAGTATCTGTAAGAAGGATAGGTGACAAAGTAAAACTCTCCATCACCTTTAATGTTCGGTTCAGAAAATTGTAATGAATTTAAAGTTGGAGAATAGGATGTTTTCTCCCAGTTCTCATTGACCCATCCCTTCACCTTCTGTTTCAATTTCGTTTCTTTAAAAACTGGATAATTCTCAATTTTGCTTAGGATCTCTTCTTTTGTAATACCCTCTTCTTTGAATTTCTGGACGACCCTTGGAAAAATTTCATTAAAGCCATATTTCCCCAACGCGGCAAAAATTAAAGCTAATCCTGCTAAGACTAGAATTCCGCCAACCATTCCACCCCCAATTCCAATTGCCGCAAGAGTGGATGTAATAGCAGCAGCCCCAGTGTAGCCAGACAAACTTATAGCTATGAGGAGAATAAGAGCTGGAACTCCGACCCCAAAAATAGCTTCAACCGCTTTTTCAATACTGACGAGGTCTTTAACTTTCTCCATCAGTATTGCGATCACCTTACCTACTTTGCCTAAGTCGTCTAAAACCTTATCTATAACACTATCTCCTATAATACTATCTTGACGGTTCCCTGCCTTTTGCAAAACGTTTATTGAAACCTCTCTTGGAGATATACCTAACTGAACTCCACCATTTTTAAGTGATTCTTTCCAAAATACCTCAAATCCCTTAGAGGGTGGTGATTTGGTAGGTGCAAATTTTTTCCATGAATTCCTTAAATACTCGTAGTAGCTGGGCTCTTCAAAAAGGTCTTTTGTAGAATCTATTTTTTTGCTCACTTCCAGAATCAGATCACCAGTCGATTTTGTATTGAATATGGGATGCATTACAGGCTGAATTATTCCTATATATGATCTACTGGAATTATAATCCCCCCAGCTCTCAAGCGAATGATGATCAGGAAGAACAAGTGATGCCATCTCAGTCGTTTCATCCATAAAAGAGGACAAACTAACTATATAGTCAACCTCGTTAAGAGCCTCGGCCGCTTTTAACGACTTGGGAAGCGTGAAAGCAGGATTTGTTCCATGAACTATCAGAAGTTCAACTTTGCCGGCTTTCATGTCCTGGAACAATTTCGTAATATCTTTGAAACTGCTGACGCTGGACAGGGACAATGTATTTGAAAAGTCCACCGTGCTTCCAATATTGCCAGCAAGATAGTTCAGTACATTAACTGCAACCATTGTCTCAGTTGCATTAGTCCCGCTGGTGGCTACGCCCCCTCCAATTGCAATACTTTTATTCTTACTGAAATCGTAGGCTATCTGATTGATCGTTTCCACCGGGATGTCCGTTAATTTAGATACTTTCTCTGCGGTGTACCCTGATATCAAATTTCTTACAGCTGAATGACTTCTTTTATTCAGCTTGTTGCGTACCATCACGTTGGCAATTCCCAGTGCCAGAAACACTTCGGTTCCGGGTTTAACTGCAACCCACAGGTCCGCACTTGCGGCAGTAACTGAGGCTCTTGGCTCTACCTGGACCACCTTTCCCATCTTGCCGTTCTTATATGTTCTAATCTCTGAAAATCCTCTGGCAAAATATGTGGGAGACAGCCATGTCTCAAGAAAATCAGCACCAAACGAAAGAACGTATTTTGCTTTCTCTATCCTGTAAGTGGGTATTTCATCAATGCCAAAGCATACTTTGTTAGCTTCTTTGATGGGATCGTACGAGAAGGACTCGTAGGTATAGCGGCGACCTCCAATGGAGCCTATCCATTTATTGATAAGGGAATCCAGCGTACCCGAAACATTATTGCTCAGATAAATTATTCTGTTTCCTCTGCCGCTGCTGACAAGTTCATTTATTTTGCCTGATAACGTATCAATACCTTCATCCCACCCGATCGGAGCAAGACTTTTTCTGTTTTCTTTTCTTCCAAGTGGGGACCTTATCCGGTCTGGATTGTAAAGTCCCTGCAGAGAGGCCTGTCCCCTTGCGCAGGTGCTGCCGTTATTAAACGGATTAGAGGGATTTCCTTCTACTTTTATAGCTCTTCCGTCCCTGTTCTTTACAACAATTCCGCATCCCGCGGGACACTCCCTGCACGTTGAGGCGTAAAATTTCGGTACCGCTGGCACGTAGGACTCGGGAGGAATAACGTAAGGTATGATCTGCTCAACGGGATCACCTGAACAGGCACCTGTAACCGCCGCCGTACCACCGGCAATTCCGATCACCTTTAAAAAATCCCTTCTGCTTAACCCGTTATTTTTGTTCTCCGACATTTATACCTCCGGCCGCTTTTAATAATGGCAGGTCAGACAATCCTTTAAATGTTCTAAATGCTGCTCGTTATCGGCATTTTGTTCATGACAAGTTATGCAAAAGCCCATATTAAGCCTTTCCGCCTTGTACATAACGTCCATTTCCTCTACCTGTCCATGACAGGTCTGACATTCAAATCCTCTCTTTATGTGCCTTTTGTGATTGAATTTCACGTACTCCGGCATAGTTGTGACCTTAAGCCACGGGATAGGTTCCTTTCTCTCCCAGTAGCCCTTAACCTTGGCGATCTCATTTTTATAATTGATCACCTGACCATCATTGGTCACGTAGTTTTCGTCTCTTCCATTTACGTACTGATGACAACCTATGCATTTTTGAACGGAGGGAATGCCCGGGTTCGGTGATATGTCTGCAAAGCTGTGACAGTACTGACATGGGATCTCGTTCTCTCCGGCGTGTATCTTATGGCTGAACAAAATAGGCTGAACCGGTCCCCTGCTATTGCTTTCCGCCGTGTAATGATATGCTCCTACTGCAAAAAATAAACATAGAATGGCAACTGGGGCGATCTTTAAAAAGTAGTTCATAACTTATTAATTTTATATAATTAAACCCTTGAAAGATGAAGCCTATAGAAAGACTGATAAATCTGAAATCTTAAAATGGGTATTATTTATAACAC
>CAZUNK010000104.1:0-6641 GCA_964622285.1 uncultured Spirochaetia bacterium | reverse complement strand
GATCAGTTGAGTGATAAAGGCGTTGCCCGTTTAGTAGAGCTTTTTCAGGCAATCACAGGAGGGCTTAAATTTACTTATTATACTATAGAAAAGGAATGCGAGATTGGCATGACATTTGAGTTAATGAACTCTCGCGGTAAGGGGTTGTCTGTCCTTGAGTTGTTAAAAAATTATCTAATGCATTGGATATCACGAAATGTAACAGACGACAAAGAAGGAGAAGATTTAACTAAGATAGTTAACAAAGCATGGAGTGACGTATACAAAAATATTGGTGAATCAAAAGGCAGCGAGGAACAGTGTATTAGGGTTGCTTGGATTCTTTATTGTGACCCCGCACCAAAAAACTGGAAAGGTTATGACGGATTTAAATCTGAGAAATATATTCCTCTACGTGATTTTTCACAAAAGACAAAGAAGGAGGTAAAAGAATTTCTTAAGACCTTTAGTAATGGATTAGTTAAAATATCCAATCACTACAGAAAAGTTGTTTCTCAAATCCAAAATAATACAAGGGAATCTGAATGGCTGACAAAAATTCGCAACACGGGAAATATTGCAAACTTTCTTTCTCTGATTGTGGCTGCACGTATTCACTATGAAAATGAAAAAATCACTGAAGATCAATATGTAAAATTGTTGAAATCTTTGGAGTGTTTCGCTTTTATAGTTTTTTTGATTGAGGGTAGAAGAAGTGACGCAGGGAAGGACGGATTTTACCGTTTTGGAAAAGAACTGTTTGAAAATCCACGATCAATAAATGTTATAAGTAATGAAATTCACAGTCTGATAAAGCATTATTCTTCTGACTTTGATAAAAAAATTAAAAAACCAGGACGTTGGTGGTATAGTCGAAGACACGCTCTAAAATACACTCTTTTTGAATATGAAAAACACCTTTTAGATAATCAAGGCAAAAAGCAAAAACCGAAAATTACATGGGCTGATTTAGCAAAAGACTCAACGATTGAACACATTCTACCTCAAAAGCCTAATCAATCCTCTGATTGGCTTAAAGTATGGCAAGCTGAAGATATAGATATATACCTTCACGACATCGGAAATCTTGTTTTAACACGGGACAATTCAAATTACTCAAATCGTGAGTTTAATGAGAAAAAAGGAGAATCAGGTAAGGGCACCTGCTATAGTAATTCAGATATAAGACAAGAACGAAGAATAGCGAGTTCTCCAAAATGGGATAAAGAAGAAGTTGAAAAACGTCGATCAGAGTTAGTTGATTGGATACTTGGTAGATGGAAAATAATGGAAACTCAATCTGCTTCTGATGTGAATGAAGAAGAGGATATAGATGAAAATCCCTACATTGACCACAATAATAATACTGCTGACATAAATTGACAATGAGGTCTATAACTGGTTAGTTTACTAATAAGTACTCACGGTTGAAACCACTATGCAAGTAAGCAGAACGCTTGATTATGCAGTCAGATCTTTAATCTATATGGGAAATCATGATGTTTCCCGTATGAACATGGAAGAAATATCCCAGGCGCAGCATATTCCGCAGAACTATTTAGCAAAAATCATGAGACGCCTTGTGGAAAGAGGTCTTGTAAGGTCAATGGTGGGCCGGGAAGGGGGTTATTTTCTTGACAAGCGGCCAAAGGAGATAAGTCTGAAAGACATTTACGAGGCAGTGGAAGGGGAGATAAGGGTTATAGACTGCATGGACCAGGAGAGCGTTTGCGCGCTTTATGAAAACTGCACGCAGCTCCCTGTCTGGGATAAACTTAAAGTTTCTATGATAAAACTGCTGGAGAACACGACGCTGCAGGATCTTCTGGACGAAGGCGTTTCAAAAAAGCATTGAATATGAGGTTTATAAATGAGCATTGATTTTGAAGAGTTAGCAAAGCAGGAATATAAATATGGCTTTACGACGGACGTGGAGCAGGAAATTGCTCCAAAAGGCCTTAATGAAGACGTAATAAAGCTTATATCATCCAAAAAGAACGAACCTAAGTGGCTTCTGGACTGGAGGCTTGAAGCCTATAAACACTGGAAAAAGATGAAAGAGCCCAAGTGGGCTTTTATAAAGTACCCTGCAATTGACTTTAACGACATCAGTTACTACGCGGCCCCTAAAAACAATCCTGCTCCAAAGAGCCTGGATGAGATTGATCCTGAGATCAAGGAAACCTACGATAAGCTCGGGATACCACTGGAAGAACAGAAAATGCTGGCTGGAGTTGCAGTGGACGCAGTTTTTGACAGCGTGTCAGTTATAACGACCTTCAAGGAAAAATTAGCTGAAGCGGGGGTGATCTTCTGCTCAATATCGGAGGCGGTACAGGAGCACCCGGAGCTTGTGCAGAAATATATGGGGTACGTTGTGCCCCGCAAAGATAACTTCTATGCGGCGCTGAACTCCGCTGTGTTCACCGATGGGTCGTTCGTGTATGTGCCCAAAGGGGTCAGGTGCCCAATGGAACTTTCAACGTATTTCAGGATCAATGCTGAAAATACCGGGCAGTTTGAAAGGACGCTTATCGTGGCTGAAGAGGGAAGCTACGTAAGCTATCTTGAAGGATGTACTGCTCCTCAGAGAGATCAGAACCAGCTTCACGCCGCGGTGGTGGAGCTCGTTGCTCATAAGGATGCAACGATTAAATACTCCACAATTCAGAACTGGTATCCGGGTGACAAGGATGGAAAGGGAGGAATTTATAACTTCGTGACAAAACGCGGGCGCTGCGTGGGAAGCAGTTCAAGGATCTCATGGACGCAGGTTGAAACAGGCTCGGCTATCACCTGGAAATATCCAAGCTGTATTTTAGAAGGAGATAATTCAGTAGGGGAGTTTTATTCAGTAGCTCTTACAAACAGACGTCAGCAAGCTGACACGGGAACAAAAATGACCCATATAGGCAAGGGTACAACCAGCACGATCGTTTCAAAGGGGATCTCCGCGGGTTATGGACAGAATACCTACAGAGGTCTTGTTGATATAGGGAAAGATGCCGATAACGCAAGGAACTACACGCAGTGCGATTCCATGCTTATAGGCGATCAGTGCGGTGCGCATACGTTCCCCTATATTGAGGTTAAAAACTCTACTGCTCACATGGAGCATGAAGCTTCCACCTCGAAAATTGGTGAGGACCAGATATTTTACTGTCAGCAGAGAGGGCTGTCCGCTGAGGACGCCGTTTCGCTGATTGTTAACGGATTCTGTAAAGAGGTGTTCAAGGAGCTTCCATTTGAGTTTGCCGTGGAAGCCGAGAAACTGCTGAGCGTCAGCCTTGAAGGCAGCGTTGGCTAGTCTGCTTGGAGTATTTTCCACAGATCAATATCATTCAGGAGAGGTTTAAATGCTTGAAATAAAGAACTTGCACGTTCAGATTGAAGATAAAAAAATATTAAACGGACTGAGCCTGACCATAAATAAAGGAGAGATCCACTCCATTATGGGACCTAACGGGTCAGGTAAAAGCACGCTTGCTCAGGTACTTGCCGGCAAGGACTCCTACGAGGTGACGGAAGGGAAAATATTATTTGAAGGCAAGGACATACTGGAGCTTGATCCCGAGGAGAGAGCCTGCGAGGGGATATTTCTTGCTTTTCAGTACCCGGTTGAGATCCCGGGAGTTGCAAACACCTACCTGCTAAGAGAGGCAATGAACTCAATCAGAAAATACAGAGGGGAAAAACCCCTCAAGCACGTTGAGTTCAGTAAAACGGTAAGAAAAAAAATGGAAGCCCTCGGAATGGACAACGAACTTCTCAAAAGGTCCGTAAATGAAGGGTTCTCCGGAGGAGAAAAAAAGCGAAATGAGATATTTCAGATGCAGATACTGGAACCTAAACTGTCTATTTTAGATGAAACGGATTCAGGACTTGATATTGATGCACTGAAAGTTGTGGCAGAAGGGGTAAATTCAATGAGAAGCAAGGAACGGGCTTTTCTGATAATTACCCATTATCAAAGGCTGCTGAACTACATAGTTCCTGATTTCGTTCACGTTCTGGTTGATGGAAAAATTGTGAAGTCCGGGGATAAAAGTCTCGCGCTTGAACTTGAGGAGCAGGGCTACGGCTGGGTGGAAAAGGATGCAGTTGCTTAAGGAGCGTGCAGATGTCAATTAAGTTTGGTCCTGAAATCAAAAGCTACCTGGAAGGTTTTAACGAGTTTTCAAAAAGTAACGGGACGGCCACACGCCCGGGCTACGTTAAGACGCTTAGAGAAAAGGCAATAAACAGTTTCTGCCAGCTGGGTTTTCCCACTCTGCTGGATGAAGACTGGAAATTCACTAATTTAGCTCCAATCTCAAAGTCTGAATTCACAATGTATGATGCTGCTGATGAGGGCGTAACTTCTAAATGCATTGAGGATCTGTCATTTAATTCCATGGACCCTTACAGGCTGGTGTTCGTCAACGGCAGGTTTGCAGAAAATCTGTCAGACCTTAAAAGCGGAGCGCAGAACAAGATAAAAGTATCTTCTTTAACTGACGCGATCCTAAACGGAGATGATGTAGTTTCTGAGCATCTTGGAAAACTGCTGAACACCGAGACGGAGGCGTTTAACGCTTTAAATACGGCTCTTTTTCAGGATGGGACTTTCGTCTATGTTCCCAGCCGAACCGTTCTTGACGTTCCCGTACACTCCATTTATATCTCAACCGGTAACGAGCGTGCGATCGTAAGTCCAAGAAATCTCATAGTTGCTGGTGACAGCTGCGAGCTGAAGATAATAGAGCATTACGTTTCACTTTCGGAGGAGGCCTATTTTTCAAACGTCGTATCTGAAATTTTTATTGGAGAGAACAGCAGCCTTGAGCACTACATGCTCGAGTTTGAAAGCAAACAGTCCTACAACATTTCAACGCTCAGGGTTGAGCAGAAAAAAAACAGCAATCTTAACTCTCATTCCGTTCTGCTTGGGGGCGCCATAGTGAGAAACAACGTGCATCCGGTTCTGAGCGGGGAAGGCTGCAATTCTTTGATAAATGGTCTTTATATGTCAAATGGCAGGCAGCATATGGATAATTTTATGAAAGTTGAGCATAAAAGTCCCAACTGTGACAGCAGGCAGTTTTATAACGGCGTTCTGGATGACAGGTCAAGGGGCGTGTTTCACGGAAGAATAATCGTTCATGAGGGCGCTCAAAAGACCGACGCCAAACAAAGTAACAAGAACCTGCTGTTGTCCGATACCGCTCAGATTGATACAAAGCCTCAGCTTGAGATATATAACGATGACGTTAAATGTACTCATGGTGCCACTATAGGACAGATGGATGAAAGCGCGATCTTTTACCTTCAGTCCAGAGGAATTTCCAGGAGCGAGGCACAGACGATCATGCTGAAGGGTTTTACAGGGGAGAACTTTGCCAGTATGAGCATAGACCCCGTAAGGACCGAGATGGAGAAGATCGCAAGCAAGTGGTTTGACGACAGGAGCAGCGCTGATGAGCAAGTTTCATAAAGTAGCAAGCACGGGGGATATACTTGACGGTGAGATGAAGACCTTTGTAGTTCAGAACGTTCCTGTGGTGGTCTGTAACCTCAACAATAATTTCTATGCGTTCAGAGATGAATGCAGCCATGAACTTCTGCCACTTTCAGATGGAGAGATAGAAGACGGTAAAGTGACCTGTATTTATCATGGGGCTGAATTTGACGTTAAAACCGGTGAAGCCTTATGCCTTCCTGCGACCGGTCCAATAGAGGTTTATCAGGTCAGGGTTGAAGGGGAAGGTGTTCTGGTAAACATTGATTAGCGCTGCTACTGGTTCATAAGTTTCAGAAAGTCTTTGTTGGACTTACTTCCTCTCATTTTATCAAGCAGAAACTCCATAGCTTCCGTGGTGTTCATCGGATTTAAAACCCTTCTTAAAAGCCACACTCTCTGAAGTTCATCTTCGCTTAACAGAAGTTCTTCTTTTCTGGTTCCGGACCTTTGCAGATCAATGGCGGGAAAGACCCTTTTATCGGCAAGCCGTCTGTCAAGATAGACCTCCATGTTGCCGGTACCTTTAAACTCTTCAAAGATCACCTCGTCCATTCTGCTGCCCGTGTCAATCAGTGCCGTGGCAATTATGGTCAGACTGCCGCCTTCCTCGGTGTTTCTTGCGGCACCAAAGAACCTTTTAGGTCTCTGAAGTGCGTTTGCCTCCATGCCACCGGACAGTACTCTGCCGCTTGCCGGCGTTACCGTGTTGCTTGCCCTTGCGAGCCTGGTCAGGCTGTCAAGCAGAATTATCACGTCCTGTTTGTCCTCAACGTATCTTTTGGCTTTTTCAAGGACCATATCTGCAACCTGTATGTGCCTCTGGGCGGGTTCGTCAAATGTGGAACTGACCACCTCCCCCACGACCGACCTTTGCATATCGGTTACTTCTTCAGGTCTTTCATCGATCAGAAGAACTATAAGCTTTACCTCCGGGTTGTTTTTCGTAATGGCGTTTGCAAGTCCCTGAAGCAGTATTGTTTTTCCAGTTCTTGGCGGGGCAACGATCAAAGCTCTCTGTCCTTTGCCGATTGGTATGAACAGGTCCATTATTCTTGTGCTGAACTCATCTTTGTTGTATTCCAGTATGAGCTTTTCTTCAGGATGGAGCGGCACGAGGCTTTCAAAAGGATTCCTGTCCCTTGATTCTTCCGGAGGTCCATAG
>CAZUNK010000103.1:0-5806 GCA_964622285.1 uncultured Spirochaetia bacterium | reverse complement strand
TCCAGATACTACGTTACAAAAGATGATCTGCTGGTGCTTGCGTCCGAAGTGGGAGTGCTGGAAATTCCTCCTGAAGATGTAGCGTACAAAGGACGCCTTGAGCCTGGAAGAATGCTTCTTATTGATACAAAGGAAGGAAGGATAGTAGGTGACGAGGAGCTTAAGAACAGACTTTCGGATGAAAAGCCATATTCAAAGTGGCTTGCAGATAACCTGATCCATCTTGATGAAATTGAACTCGGCGAAAAAGAAAATAAGCTGATGGACGACGGCTCACTTCTCACTGCTCAGAGGCTGTTTGGCTATACCTTTGAGGACCTCAGAGTTTTGATAGGTCCAATGGCAAAAAACGCTGTTGAACCCGTTGGCGCAATGGGCGTGGATACTCCAATAGCCGTTTTATCTGATAAGCCCAAACTGCTGTACAACTACTTCAAGCAGCTTTTTGCTCAGGTGACCAACCCCGCAATTGACTCGATCAGGGAAGAACTTATAACTGATACAAAGGTAACGATAGGTCCGGTCAGAAACATCCTTTCTCCCACGCCGGAGCACTGCAGAAAGATAGAGATGGACTATCCGATCTTAACGAACGACGAACTTGATAAATTAAAAGTTCTTGATACGGGCGATCTTAAATCAAAGACTTTTGCAATTCACTTTGATCCCCGCAGCGGCAGTAAGGGACTGATAAAATCTCTTGATCGGCTTTTTAAGGACGTTGACAAGGCAATATCGCAGGGAGTCAGCATTGTGGTTCTTTCAGACAGAGGGTTCAGCGGTAAGAAAGTTCCCATTCCCGCTCTGCTTGCGGTATCAGGGATTCATCATCACCTGGTTAAAAACGGCAACAGAATGAAGGTAGGTCTTATTCTGGAGTCAGGGGAGCCAAGGGAAGTGCACCACTTTGCACTGCTGATCGGCTACGGCGCAAGCGCTGTCAACCCCTATCTTGCGTATGAAACCATAAAAAACATGGTTTTACACGGCATGCTGACTGATATTGCAGAAGATAAGGCCATTTCAAATTACATCTCCAGCATTGTAAAAGGAATCGTTAAAATAATGTCAAAGATGGGCATCTCCACGGTGCAGAGCTACCACGGTGCTCAGATATTTGAGGCGCTGGGGCTTGATCATGAGTTCATTGATAAATATTTCACGTGGACTCCTTCAAGAATTCAGGGTGCCGGAGTGGACGTAATAGCGGAGGAGACGCTGCGAAGATTTAAAGCCGCCTATCCTGACCGCGACGTTGAGGAAGATACTCTGGAGGAAGGAGGCATATACCAGTGGCGTTCAGGTGGGGAGAGGCATATGTGGAACCCTAAGACCGTACATAAACTGCAGTACGCCGCCAAATCCAAAGACTACGAGGCCTATAAAGAGTTTTCAAAGCTGTCAAACAATGAAGACGAGGAGCATTTTACCCTGCGGGGCCTGATGGGTTTTAACTACGACAGCGATCCCGTGCCTATTGAGGAAGTTGAATCAGTTGATTCCATCTGCAGAAGATTTAAAACCGGTGCAATGTCGTATGGAGCGATCAGTAAAGAGGCCCATGAAAGTCTGGCCATAGCGATGAACCGCATCGGAGGGAAGAGCAATACAGGTGAGGGAGGAGAGGACACCGACAGATATACCCGGGACGCAAATGGTGATCTAAGAAGGAGCGCAATTAAACAGGTCGCATCCGGCAGGTTCGGTGTTACAAGTGAGTATTTAGTGAATTCTGACGAGATCCAGATCAAAATCGCTCAGGGAGCCAAACCGGGCGAAGGAGGACAGCTGCCAGGCAGGAAGGTTTATCCCTGGATAGCAAAAGTCAGGCTTTCCACCCCGGGAGTGGGTCTTATATCTCCGCCGCCTCATCATGACATATATTCCATAGAGGATCTGGCGGAGCTTATATACGATCTGAAAAACGCAAACAAACACGCGAGAATTAACGTAAAACTGGTATCAGAAGTGGGGGTAGGGACAATTGCGGCTGGAGTGGCAAAAGGGCACGCGGACGTAATTCTTATAAGCGGCACTTCCGGCGGCACGGGAGCATCTCCTCAGAGCAGCATTCAGCATGCCGGTCTCCCCTGGGAGCTGGGAATAGCCGAAACCCATCAGACTCTGCTGCTGAACAATCTGAGAAGCAGGGTCATTCTTGAGACCGACGGGCAGATGAAGACCGGCAGGGACGTTGCGATCGCCGCGCTGCTTGGCGCGGAAGAATATGGATTTTCCACCTCTCCGCTGATCGTTCTGGGATGTATAATGATGAGGGTCTGTCACCTGGATACCTGTCCTGTGGGCGTTGCCACCCAGAATCCGGAACTTCGTAAAAAATTCATGGGCGATCCATCCGACGTGGTGACCTATTTAAGGTTCGTTGCCCAGGAGCTCAGGGAGATCATGGCCAGTCTGGGCTTTAGAACCGTTAACGAGATGGTGGGACAGATGGACAGGTTAACAACGAAAGGAGCAATAGACCACTGGAAAGCCAGAGGGCTTGATCTTACAGACGTTCTTCAAAAGCCGGACGTGCCGGGCAGCTGGGGAACGTACCGTCAGATAGATCAGGACCACGGAATAGATAAATCGCTGGACGAAACGGCTTTGATGGACATATGCGCACCTGCAATTACAGAGGGCAGACCTGTTGATGTGAAAAAGCCAATGCCTATACAGAATATAAACAGAACCGTCGGTACTATAGTCGGCAGCGAACTGACAAGAAAATATGGTCTTAACGGCCTTCCGGAGGACACCATAAATCTTCGTTTCAGGGGTTCTGCCGGGCAGAGTTTCGGGGCTTTTGTTCCAAAGAGCATGACCCTGTTTCTGGAAGGTGACGCCAATGATTACATTGGAAAGGGACTTTCGGGAGGAAAGCTGATCGTGTACCCGCCAAAGCAGTCCACGTTCAGGCCGGAGGACAACATTATAGTTGGTAACGTTGCTTTCTACGGAGCAACTGGCGGAGAGGCGTACATAAGGGGACAGGCGGGCGAAAGGTTCTGCGTGAGGAACAGCGGCGTTCATGCCGTGGTGGAATCGGTAGGAGACCATGGCTGTGAGTACATGACGGGAGGAAAGGTCGTTGTGCTTGGTTCCACGGGAAGGAACTTCGGAGCGGGAATGTCCGGCGGGGTCGCTTATGTGTATGATGAGGAAGGAGATTTCAATACAAGGTGCAACACGGGGATGGTTTCCATTGAGTCCATTGGGGACGAGGATCAGAACTTCCTGAGTTCTATAATAAAAAATCACCTTGACTATACGGACAGCGGCGTGGCAAAAGCAATCATTGACAACTGGGATGAAAGCATTAAGAGGTTTAAAAAGGTCATGCCGAACGATTATAAACGTATGCTTGAGAACATTAAACGGGTGGAAGAAAGTGGGCTCAGTGGTGATGAGGCAATGATGGCTGCCTTTGAAGCTAATAAAAGTGATCTTGCGCGCGTGAGTGGAAATTAGGCACATGTCCTTGGAGAAAGTTAATGGGTGATCCAACAGGTTTTATGAACTATGCTCGTGTACTGGGTCCCGATAGAGATCCTAAAGAGCGAATTGAAGACTGGGATGAATTTCATCAGCATCTTTCCGAAGATAAGCTAAAGACACAGGGAGCCAGATGTATGGACTGCGGCGTGCCCTTTTGTCAGACGGGCGAGCTTGTTGCCGGTCTGGCCGTTGGCTGTCCGATAAAGAATCTTATTCCCGAGTGGAACGACCTTATATACAGGGGACTGTGGAAAGAGGCCCTTGACAGGCTGCATAAAACTAACAATTTTCCGGAGTTTACGGGACGGGTCTGCCCTGCGCCATGTGAAGGTTCATGCGTGCTGGGGATAAATGAACCCCCCGTTACGATCAAATCAATAGAGTGTGCAATTGTAGATAAAGGTTTTGAGGCTGGGTGGATAGTACCAGAACCTCCTAAAGTCAGAACGGGCAAAAAAGTAGCGGTCATAGGATCAGGTCCGGCGGGACTTTCATGTGCTGCCCAACTTAATAAAGCGGGACACAGCGTAACCGTTTATGAAAGGGACGACAGGATCGGGGGACTTCTTATGTACGGAATTCCAAACCCACATATGGACAAGGGCATTGTTCAGAGAAGAGTGGATATTCTGAAGGAGGAAGGAATTGATTTTGTAACGGGAGCTGAAGTGGGCAAGGATGTAAAGTCAGAGGACCTTGTTGGTCAAAGTGACGCAGTTGTGATATGCACGGGAGCTACCAAACCCAGAGATCTGCCAATAGAAGGCAGGGAACTTAGCGGAATATACTTTGCTATGGATTTTCTGAGAGCCAATACGAAGAGCCTGCTGGACAGTAATCTTAAAGATGGAAATTATATTTCTGCAAAGGACAAAGATGTAATAGTGCTTGGCGGCGGAGACACGGGGACAGACTGCGTTGCCACCTGCGTCAGACATAAATGCAGAAGTCTGGTTCAGTTTGAGATACTTTCGCAGCCTCCTGCGGAAAGGTCTGCCGATAACCCATGGCCTCAGTGGCCGAACATTTATACCCTGGGATATGGACAGGAGGAATCGGCCGCGGTATTTGGCAAAGATCCCAGAGAATATCAGGTAATGACAAAAAAGTTCGTGGGCGATGGTGAAGATAATGTTAAAGAACTTCACACGGTGCAGATTGAGTGGAAGAAGACTGAAAATGGTCAGATGGCGTTTAATGAAATTCCAGGTACTGAAAAAGTATGGCCCGCGCAGCTTGTGCTCCTTGCGCTTGGATTTCTTGGTCCAGAGCAAAAGCTTTTAAAGCAGATGGGAGTTGATACCGACGAAAGAACCAATGCAAAGGCTGAATATGGTAAATATGCCACTAACGTGGAAGGGGTTTTTGCCGCAGGTGATGCAAGACGGGGACAAAGCCTTGTGGTATGGGCAATAAACGAAGGTAGGGAAGCTGCAAGGGAATGCGACCGTTATCTTATGGGTTCTTCAAATCTGCCCTGAATACAAACTTTGATTTCGTTCACAGACGATGAAATTCCCAGATCCCAAGGAGCAGTTGAAAGTAATAGAGCGAGGCACAGATGGGATCATATCCAAGGCGGAACTTCTAGAAAAACTTAAAAATTCAAAAAACAGCGGTACCCCGCTGAGGATTAAAGCAGGCTTTGATCCCACTGCTCCGGACCTTCATCTTGGTCACTGTTTACTGCTGAAAAAACTGAGGGATTTTCAGGACCTGGGGCATAAAGTACTGTTTTTAATTGGCGACTTTACTGCTATGATAGGTGATCCTACCGGCAAGATGGAGACCCGTCCGGCACTTACGTCCAGTGAGATAATTGAGAACGCAAAGACGTACGAGAAGCAGGTTTTTAAGATCCTTGACAAAGAAAAGACGGATATAATTTTCAACTCGGCCTGGCTGAAAGACCTGAGTTTTGATCAACTTCTTAATCTTACCTCTCAGGTCAACGTTGCAAGGCTGCTGGAAAGAGATGATTTCAGTAAAAGGTACAAGAGCGGACTGTCCATATCTTTAAAAGAGTTCATGTATCCATTAATTCAGGCTTATGATTCAGTCCAGATGCTCGCAGACGTGGAAATAGGCGGTACAGACCAGACCTTTAACATACTGCTGGGCAGGGACTTTCAGAGATATTTTGATATGGAGCCTCAGATCGCCCTATTTTTACCCATACTTGAAGGTACTGATGGAACGAAGAAAATGTCAAAGTCCCTTGAAAATTATATAGGGATTGAAGAAGACCCTATGGACGTTTTTGGAAAGATCATGTCAATATCTGATGACTTGATGTGGAGATATT
>CAZUNK010000102.1:0-4738 GCA_964622285.1 uncultured Spirochaetia bacterium | reverse complement strand
ATCCTCTTCAGAAAGTGGTATGTCCAAAGACAATTCGGTCTCTTTTGCTTCTGTTTTATTTCCTTCAGAAGGTGGCGTTTCTAAAGATGCTGTTTTCGTGGCACTTTCTCCACCCGTATCGCTTTGACTATACAGTACCTTGGCAAATTCATGAGAGGTTTCTTTAAGAGATTGCAGCGCGGTATTAATTGCGTTATAGTCATCTTTATCTATAATGTCTTTCAGATCCTTCAATTTATTTTTCACATCCACTTCAGCTTTAATAACTTCAGGGTTGTTTGCGTATTGGGAGTTTTCTAATATCTTATTTGCGAAGTAAATTGAACTGTCCGCTTCATTTTTTATCAATGCCAGTTCCTTCTTTTCTGTATCAATTTTTTTACTTTGCACGCTTTCTTCTACCAACTTTTCTATTTCAGAATCACTAAGTCTGTTAGACTCTTCAATATTTACTTCCTTGACATAGCCCGTTTCAACGTCATGAACGGAAATTCGCAAGATACAGTCCTCATCCAGTTCAAACGTAACGTCAATTTGAGCAGTTCCTCTTGGTTTCGGAGGTATATCTATTCTGAATCTCGCCAGAGAGATGTTATCTGCGGCCATTTCCCTTTCACCTTGTAATACATGAATGTTCACAAATTCCTGATTATCTTCAGTGGTAGTGAACATCAGGTTCTTTTTAGTTGGCAAAGTTTTACCTTTTTCAATAAGCGTTGTGAAAAGACCACCTTTTGTTTCAATGCCCAGAGATAAAGGATTGATATCAAGTAAGGTTATATTACTTGACTGGTTTTCAATAATGTATCCCTGGAGAGCTGCCCCTATTGATACCACTTCATCAGGATTAACATCGGTGTCTGGATATTTGCCGAATATTTCTTTTACTTTTTCTCTGACCAGCGGCATACGGGTCATACCACCAGCTAAAATGATCTTATCAATATCCTCAGCTTCCACACCTGCTTCTTTGATCGCCTGTTGGCAAGGATCCTCCGTTCTGTCAACCAGGTCACGTACCAATTCTTCAAGTTTGGTTTTGGTGAGTTTTAATTCTAAATGTTTTGGACCCGTTTCATCTTTTGCAATAAAAGGAAGTTTTATATCAACTTCTTCAACATAGGAAAGGTCCTGTTTTGCTTTTTCGCATTCCTGGTTGATCTTCTGTAATGCCAGTGCATCTTTTCTAAGATCAATTCCTGACTCGTCCTTAAACTGTTCAATCACATACTCTACTAACTTCAGATCAAAATCGTAACCACCAAGGTACGTGTCTCCGTTAGTGGACAGAACCGTAAATACCCCTTTTTCAATGCTGAGAACAGTAATATCAAAAGTTCCACCACCGAGATCATAAACGGCTATTGTAATTGAGTCCTGTTGATCAATGCCGTATGCAAGAGCTGCTGCAGTAGGCTCGTTGATAATCTTTCTAACTTTTAATCCTGCTATTGTTCCGGCGTCTTTAGTTGCTTGCCTTTGTATATGATTGAAGTGAGCAGGAACTGTTATAACTGCCTCTGTTACCTTGGAGTCCAGATGGTTCTGGGCTATGTTTTTAAGTTTTTCCAGTATAATTGATGATATTTCCTGAACGCTGTATACTTTCCTTCCACTTCCTTTTACGCACGCATTATCATGTTTGTCGGGCACTATGGAGAACGGAGAGAATTCAACGAATTTTTTAATATTTTCTGAATCAACTTTTCTTCCGATAAGTCTTTTGACCGCAAAAAAAGAGTTTGATGGATTTATCAACAACTGCCTCTTGGCCGATGCCCCCACGATCCTTTCTCCATTCTTGGCAAATGCAACAACTGACGGCGTAGTTGTACTTCCCTCTTCATTAGGAATTACGATGTGCTCACCTTCTTGAATGACCGACACACAGGAATTGGTCGTTCCCAAATCTATTCCAAGAATCGCCATAGATCAAACACCCTCCACCTTGTTTTTCTTATTTTTTTCCACCTTTCTGGCTTTTTTTCTTCCTTTTCTTAACATTTGGAACATCAGATACAACTACCATGGACGGTCTTATGAGTCTGTCATGTAACATATAGCCCTTGGCTCGTTCATCAAGTATTAATCCTGACTCGTCTCCATCGCTTCTTTGTTCAATTGCTTGATGGAGCATTGGATCAAACTTAGTACCTTCACTTGCATCAATGAGAGCTAATCCATATTTTTGAAGAGTGGTAATCAGTTGATTCTGTACTAACTTTACGCCTTCAAATAACGACTCTATGTTATCTTTGGAATCAAAAAAATCCACGGCGCGTTGAAGATTGTCCAAAACTTCCAACAATTCCCTTATTAACTTTTCACTGCCATACAGGGAATTATCATTTTTTTCCTTCTCTACACGTTTTTTGTAATTATCAAAGTCCGCGCTTTTTCTTAAAAAACGCTCATTTAAAGCCTCTGAAACTTGCTCGCAGCACTTCAGCAGCTCCCCTATTCTCTCCATCTGCTCAGAAGAATCCTGCTCCAAATGGCTCAGCAGTTCTTTTATTTTCTCCGTCTTTTTAGGAGAATCTTCTTCCTGATGCTTGAGTATGTTCTCCAGTCTCTCTGAGTTTGTAATCTGATCGGCCTCTTCCGGAACGGTACCGGTCCCAGCAGAACCATCAGTTCCGTTTTGTTCATCTTTGTGTTTCATTTCTGTGGACATCTGTTCGTCACTGGACGTCATTTTCTTTTACTCTCTTAATATAATAGTACCTGATATTATCAAGAATTTTTTAATATCTCCTGATATATTAACAGATACAAATCAAATTTGTAGTCAATATGTGCTGGAAACTGATGAAAGCAGCTCTAAGCGGTGAATTATAGAATAGCGTTATTTGTTTTCTGTGTTTTCTGTAAACTCGGCATCTATTACGTCATCATTTGAAGGTTCATCTGTTTCTGCCTGCCCGCCTGCATCTTTTGGTCCTTCCTGACTTTCTGCCTGCTGCTTATAGACCATTTCAGCCAGTTTATGTGAAGCCTTAGTGATTCTCTCGGTTATTTCATCGATGTTACCTGCATCATCTGACTTAAGGACGTTTTTTCCTTCCTCAAGTGCATCCTCAAGTTCTTTTTTCTCCTGATCGGAAAGTTTGTCCTTCATGTCCTTGAAGTTCTTCTCGGTCCTGTAGATCAGTTCGTCCAGCTTGTTTCTTTTTTCAACGGCTTCATGTCTCTGCTTGTCTTCTTCTGACTTTGATTCAGCTTCTTGCACCATCTTTTCCACTTCGTCCTTGGACAGTCCACTTGATGCTTCAACTTTTACCTTTTGTTCCTTGCCCGTAGCTGTATCCTTGGCGTTAACGTGCAATATACCATCAGCGTCAATATCAAACGTCACTTCAATCTGGGGCACCCCTCGCGAGGCTGGAGGAATACCGTCAAGTATGAACTTAGCTAACGTTCTGTTATCTGCAGACATCTGACGTTCACCTTGAAGAACGTGAATATCAACCGCGGTCTGACTGTCTTCCGCCGTTGTAAACACCTGGCTTTTTTTAGTGGGGATAGTTGTATTTCTGGAAATGATGGGCGTCATCACTCCACCAAGCGTTTCAATGCCAAGGGATAAAGGCGTTACGTCAAGAAGCAGTACGTCCCTTACGTCACCCCCTAACACAGCACCCTGGATCGCTGCGCCCATTGCCACAACTTCATCAGGATTTATGCCTTTGTGAGGTTCCTTACCGAAAAACTCGGTCACCGTTCTCTGTACAAGCGGAATTCTGGTGGACCCTCCAACCAGGATCACTTCAGAGATGTCCGAGGCCTTCAGTCCTGCGTCCTTTAAAGCCTGCTTACATGGTTTAAGGGTTTGTTTGACCAGGTCCTCGGTCAGTTGTTCAAATTTTGAGCAGGTGACCTTCATTACCAGATGTTTAGGTCCGGTATCATCTGCCGTTATAAAAGGTAGATTAATTTCAGTTTCTAATGTATTTGAGAGCTCTATTTTTGCTTTTTCCGCTGCTTCTCTGAGCCTCTGGATCGCCATTTTGTCATTACTAAGGTCAATGCCTGAATCCTTTTTAAACTCACTGATTATGTACTCAACGACCCTTTTATCAAAATCGTCCCCGCCCAGATGTGTGTCCCCATTAGTGGATTTAACTTCTATCACGTTATCCCCAACTTCAAGTATGGATATATCGAAAGTCCCCCCCCCTAGATCATAGACCGCTATTATTCCCTCGCTTTTTTTATCAAACCCGTAAGACAGGGCCGCTGCGGTAGGTTCATTTATAATTCTTTTAACCTCCAGCCCCGCTATTTTGCCGGCATCCTTGGTTGCCTGCCTCTGACTATCGTTGAAGTAGGCCGGTACCGTCACTACCGCCTCCTTTACTTCTGAACCAAGGTAGTCTTCTGCGGCTTTTTTTAACTTTGTCAGAATATGTGACGAGATCTGAGGAGGTGAGTACTGTTTTTCTTTAACCTCCAGCCATGCATCTCCATTGGAAGATTTTACAACGCTGTAGGGC
Source organism: uncultured Spirochaetia bacterium (assembly GCA_964622285.1). Classification (GTDB taxonomy): domain Bacteria; phylum Desulfobacterota_D; class UBA1144; order Nemesobacterales; family JAJCZQ01; genus CAZUNK01. The sequence goes on along the minus strand of CAZUNK010000102.1, from coordinate 245 downwards.
AAAGTTTTGACTTCGTTCTCCACTTCTTCAAACCTCATTCCCATAAGTCTCTTGTTTGAATATATCGTGTTTTCTGAATTGACCACAGCCTGCCTTTTGGCAGGTCCTCCCACTATAATCTCATTGTCTTTGCCAAACGCAACTACGGACGGAGTGGTTCTGAGTCCTTCCTCGTTTATTATGATCTTTGGTTCACCTCCTTCAACTATGGCTACACATGAATTCGTGGTGCCCAAATCTATTCC
>CAZUNK010000101.1:0-6408 GCA_964622285.1 uncultured Spirochaetia bacterium | reverse complement strand
TTTGATATTATTATCAGTTTCTGCGGTTTGATTTTGCCCGGCGCTTCTTACTGGCGATCATCTTTTTTTTCCTCTTCTGACTGGGCTTTTCGTAATACTCTCTCCTTCTTACCTCAGAGAGAACGCCGCCTTTTTCAACCTGCCTTTTAAACCTCTTTAAAGCGCTGTCTATATTTTCGTTCCTGCCTACAAATATTCCCGGCATAAATAAACAAAACCTCCTGAAATTCCAGATTGTGGTAATTAACCTAAAAAATTATTAAGTCTTTGTCAAATTTTTAGCATTGCTGATTTTAGTGAACACTCCAACTCTTTCTCTGTTACAGCTGATCTGTTCCTCTATTTTTTCAGCGTGCCTCTTTTCATGTTCATGGTCGTACTCCTGTTCGTCCTCTCTGTGTTCCTCAAACCTTTTTGTCCATGAATCTCTTTTTTTTCTTATATCGTCAATCAATCCCATAACGGCTTGCCCTCTCTGCTAAGTGGTACTTACTGTACCAGCTTGCTTATCGGAATAATATCAACTTCTTCTGATATACTTCCCAGCTCCTCTCTCATTACCTCTATGGTCTGAGGATAGGTGTGACATATGCCCACTGAATAACCGTTCTTCTTTGCTTTTCTGACTAATTTTCTGAGCTGACCTCTGACGTAGTCCTTACCTTTTTTCTTATCATCCAGAAATATATCTCTTCTTGCCGTTTTCATGCCCAGTTCCTTTGCAACAGTATACCCTTTTGAACGCGACGTTGTCAGACTGTCCACAAAAACCAGGTTCTTTTCCTTTAATCTGGTCAGGACCAGGCGCATCAGTTCCTCGTTCTGGGTGAATTTAGAGCCCATGTGGTTGTTCACCCCTATAACGTTCGGCACAGAGGACAGATTACGATCCAGGGTCCTGATGATATTTTCCTTTGTCTGACCCACGAGCAGGACGCCGTCCCCTGCGTCATCAGCAGTATAGCCCGAATCAATTCTTGGCTCCATCGGCTGATGAAGAAGTACTTCCAGGTTGTTCTTTTTTGCCTGCTGAGCTGCGTAGCGGCTGAACGGCCTGTTTGGAAGTATGGCAAAGGTAAGGTTATTTGAAATATCTATCAGATTGTCCACCACTTTCTTACTGATCCCTATATCGTCAACTATAATCGATATTCTTGGTTTTTTAAGCGGCTGAGAAGGCCTGTGGTAGATAAAATGAAATTCATGGGTGCTGTACCCGTCAATACTTATTGTGGCGTAATGAGAGCTGCCCTTTGATCTGGTATTGAAAGACACTCCTGCAAGCTGCGCAAGCTGCCTGAAAGCCTCCCTTATCTCATCTTCCGAGTAACGTCTGCTAAGTTTTATTCTCTGCTTTTTAACCTGCCACGTTACGCCGTTCCGACTTTTTTCTTCCGTGGTTTTTTTCAGAACGTCCTTATCTGAAACGCTGAGTTTGTAGAGCACCTCGTACAGTGAACTGTCCACTTTTTCCACTTTGGAACTGAGGGACATTTCACTTTTTAAATAATACATTCCGTACAGGACCAGCCCTGTCATCAGGGCAAAGCCGGAAAGTACTGCGATCAGCCTGATACCCGGGCGCTTTTTCTTTCTACCTGAAGCGCGCGGGGAAGAAGGTTTTCTGGTGGCCTTTCTTGTCAAACCGTTTTATCCTCGCTCAGTGCGTACTAATTGAGCTCACTTATGATTTTCACGGCAGTGTCAAGCTGCCGGTCCTGTTTTTTTATGTTGGTTATATAGATATCAGGCATTATGCCTATATTGTTTATAACGCTCCCGTTAGGGGTGTAGAACTTTGCAGTTGTGAGCTTTATGCCTGAACCATCGTTCAGTCCTATAATGGTCTGCACTGAGCCCTTGCCAAAAGTTTTTTCCCCTATGACCTTTGCAATTCCGTTATCTCTGAGCGCCCCGGCCAGAACCTCCGACGCACTGGCGCTGCCGTTGTTCACGAGTACGAACACGTTTTTTGGATCTATGTTCTTACTGTAATTTGCGTAATAATCCTTTGACTGCCTGCGGTTTCTGCCTTTTACTCTCACTATAAGCCCGTCGTTTATAAAATCATCAGCTATTTCCACCGCCTGTTCCAGCAGACCTCCCGGATTGTCCCTGAGATCAATTATCAGACCCTGCAGATTGTTACCGCTCTTTTTTTTGAGCGACCGGTAGGACTGCAGAAAATCCTCCTGGGAATTTTTCTGAAACTGTATGATCTTGATGTACGCAATATTGTCCGGGATCATCTTCTGCTTAATGCTGTTGAGTTTGATCATCTCCCTTGTGAGCTTATAGGTCTTTGTTTCGTTGCTTAAAGGCGAATGGACCGTCAGGTCCAGTTCCGACCCCGCTCTGCCCCTGAGGACCTTAACTATTTCATAAGAGACCATACCTTCGGTAAGTTTGCCGTCAACGGATACAATTATATCTCCGGACTTTATTCCCGCCCTTGACGCGGGAGTATCTTCAATAGCGGAGACCACTATAAGCTGGCCATTTTTGTCCGTGACCTCCACCCCAATTCCGCCAAATTCACCGTACGTGTCAATTTCAAGGTTCTCAAACTGCTCCGGACGAAGGTATATCGAATAGGGATCAAGAGTTTCGAGCATTCCCCTGATGGCGTTTTCCATCAGATCAGGAGTGCTCACCCTGTCAATGTAGGTACTCTCTATCAGGTCAAGCACTTTTGTCAGGTTGGAAAGTCCCTTGTACGTTTCCTCGCTTGCGCCTGAACTCTGGCTGGAAAACAGCAGCAGAAACACTAATACGATCAGTTTTGTTCGCATTTTCTTTTGTTAAGCAAAACCTCTATTACTTATAGATAATGTAATTTGTGTTATACTACACCAGATTACTCGGTTATAGTAACCAGTTTAAAATTTTATTGTATATTAAAATGGAAGAACTATTACAAAACCTGGTAAAAACTTTCTTTGAGAGTTTTCAGACGAACGTACCGCGAATTTCAAAAGACTGTTTTATTCTGACCAAGATATTACTGTACGCCGGGGCGATCACCATTTATTCAATAACTTTTGTCGTTCTGCTGTCCGTTGCGTTAATAATACTGATCATAGCCGCACCGGTATCACTGTTGTACAGGTTTCTTTTTTCAATATAAGGTCTATTTCATCCCAGCAGCACAATTGAGAGCAGCCATGAGCAAAGCAGTTGACGCTATAGATAAGAACAATATCCCGGGTCACGTCGTGATAATAATGGACGGGAACGGGAGGTGGGCAAAGGAGCGCAACCTTGACAGGATCGCCGGGCACAGGGAAGGAATGAAGTCCGTCAGTACAGTGGTAAAGGCAGGCAAGGAACTCGGAATAAAATACATCACGCTTTTTGCCTTCTCAGCCCAGAACTGGAACCGTTCTAAAAAAGAAGTTGATGCACTGATGGAACTGCTGAGGCACTTTCTGCTGCAGGAATATCCAAGGCTGATCGAGCAGGACATAAGGCTCAATGCCATCGGCAGACTCAGCCAGCTCCCCAGAGAAGTACGTGATATACTGGGCCAGATAATGAAAAGCACTGAAAAATGCAGATCAATGGTCTTGACTCTGGCTCTGAGCTACGGCGGAAGAGAGGAAATAGTGGATGCTGTAAAATCAATAGTGAAAAAGAACTACAGTCACGAAGGCATAAGCGAAAAAACGGTAAACCGGCACCTTTACACCTCCGGTCTGCCCGATCCGGACCTTCTGATCAGAACGAGCGGAGAGATGAGAATTTCAAATTTTCTGCTGTGGCAGCTGGCTTACACTGAAATATATATAACCAAGACCTTATGGCCGAATTTTCAGAAACGACACTTTCTGAAGGCGATTATCAACTACCAGAGCAGAGAGAGAAGATTTGGCTACACCGAAAGTCAGATCAGGAAAAAGGACTGAGTTTGAAAAAAATATCAATTCTCGGATCAACAGGCTCGGTTGGTACGCAGGCCCTTGAAATAATAGACCTGTTCCCTGACAGATTTGAAATTTCAGCCTTATCGGCGGGCAGGAACATCAATCTGCTGAAAAAGCAGGTGGACAGGTACAGACCAAAAGTCGTGGCAGTTGAAAGCCAGGAGCTTGCGGGCAGGCTCAGCAAACTGTTGAAAAACACAGGCACGGAAGTTCTTTACGGCCAGGAAGGTTATACGGAACTTGCCCGCCTGCCGGAGGTTGACACCGTAATATCATCAATCGTGGGCTCGGCAGGGCTGTTTCCAACTTTCGCCGCAGTCAAGGCGGGTAAGGACATCTGCCTTGCCAACAAAGAATCGCTCGTTATCGCGGGAGAACTGCTCACCAGGGAAGCGGCCGCGTCAGATTCAAACATACTGCCCGTTGACAGCGAGCACAGTGCCATATTTCAGGCTCTGAGCGGCTTTGATACCAGCAACGTAAAAAGACTTATCATCACCGCTTCAGGCGGCCCTTTCAGAGAAAAGCCGAAAGAACAGCTGAGCGAGGTCACGGTGGAGAGCGCCCTGAGACATCCCACCTGGAAGATGGGAAAGAAGATCACGATAGATTCCTCCACTCTGATCAACAAGGGATTTGAACTTATAGAAGCAAGGTGGCTGTTCGGCATGTCCATTGAATCAATTTCTATCTGGATACATCCTCAGAGCATAGTCCATTCACTGGTGGAGTACATTGACGGGTCGCTCATCTCACAGCTGAGCCTGCCTGATATGAAGATACCCATATCTTACGCGCTTTCTTATCCGGAAAGGCTGCCAATTCAGAAAACCAGCCCAGAGCCCGCTGATCTTACAAACCTGACCTTTGAAGAGGTGGACTACGACAGGTTCGTGGCGCTCAGACTTGCCATTGACGCCGCTAAGGAAGGCGGAACAATGCCCTGCGTTATGAACGCGGCAAACGAAGTAGCGGTAGAGGCTTTTCTGAACGAAAGGATAAACTACGCTCAAATTACGGAGATAATTGAAAAAGTTATGGAAATTCACGATAAAAAAGATATTCTAACGGTCCAGGACGTACTGCGGTTTGACCAGTGGGCGCGTTCTTATGCCAGAGGCCTTATAAGTTAGGAGATAACCAACCCGATGTCTGTAATCGCATTTCTGTTTGTAATTGGAATACTGATCTTCTTTCACGAACTTGGACATTTTGTAATCGCAAAATGGCGAGGGGTCAGAGTGGAGAAGTTCTCACTTGGGTTCGGCATGAAGCTGTTTGGTTTTAAAAGAGGTGAGACGGAATATAAGATCTGCGCCCTTCCGCTTGGAGGCTACGTGCAGATGTACGGGGAAGGTAAAGAGCAGAACATAATAGTGGATAAGGTCAGGGAGGGTTCGAACGCTCACAGAAAGGGCTTTCAGTCCGGTGACAGAATTGTGAAAGCTGGTGAAGTGGACCTGCAGACCGTCTCTGGCTGGTCACAGCTGCTTTTCAAGCTCAAAAGCCTGGTCAGTACGGAGCATCTGATCGAAATAGAAAGAGACGGAAAAACGGTGAAGATCAGTTCAGGCACAGAGGACCTTGACGGAATAACTGCGTACTCTCAGAAAGAGTACCCAAGGAGCTTTGTCAACAAGAGCGTCCTGTCAAGGTTCATGATAATCTTGGCGGGTCCGATGATGAACTTTGTACTTCCGTTTTTCCTTCTGCCCATTGCGTTTCTGGTCGGAATTAAAGTCCCTGCCTACCTTGAAAAATCCCCCGTAGTTGAGCACGTAATCCAGGGTTCCCCGGCAGATGCGGCGGGCTTTGAAATTAACGACAGGATCATCTCGGTAAACGGCCGAGGCGTTAAAAACTGGAAAGACGCCTTTATTATCTTTCAGTCAAACCCGGACTCAACCGTTGACGTTGAGGTTAAAAGACGCAGCGAACTTAAAAATCTGAAGCTGGAGATAAAAGCTGACGATACTGGCATTACCCCGGTCGGACTGTCCATCCCCCTGCCCGCAAAAATAGGAGCCGTAAATCCAGGTTCTCCGGCACAGAAGTCAGGTATACAAACAGGGGACGTAATATTAAAGATAAACGGCGCGGAGATACCCGGCTGGACTGCTATGTCGGAAGTGATAAGAAAAAAAGCCAATGAGCAGATGGACGTAACCGTCAGCAGACAGGGGGAAATACTGAAACTTCAGGTCACTCCCGAGATCAGTCCGCACACAAACCAGGGCATTATAGGAGTTGCTCCGTACAATGACGAGATAACGAAAAAGTACGGAATTATTGAATCTGTAAAAAAAGGGATAATAGAAGCGGTAAACATGACGGTTCAGATCACGGTGGTGTTCTTCGGGTTTTTGTTCAACCTGATCACGGGGCAGCTGGCTCTGAGCACTGCAGGCAAAGGCATTGCGGGACCTTTATTTATCGCCAAACTGTCAGGTGACGCCGCACAGATCGGCTTTGGACAGCTGCTTCA